>JALVSJ010000265.1 GCA_027024445.1 Desulfobacterales bacterium | reverse complement strand
TTTCTAGACCTGTCTCCTCTCTAATCTCCCTTTTGAGTGCAGCTTTGTGGGTCTCTCCCACCTCAATTATCCCTCCAGGTAAGGACCATTGCCCCTTGGAAGGCTCGCTAGCCCTCTTGGCTAGCAATACACTATGGCCTTGGAATATCACTGCGGCCACTGCAGGAATAGGAAGTGAAGGATATTGTCTACTCATTTTTATTTCCTTTCTCGTACTGCTTGCATCATTTGGGCATTTGCTGTAAGTATAGAGTTCCATTAAAGCTCGAGTCTACGAGACTAGTATACACCGCAAATCTATGGATCAGGAAAGGAATTTGAGCCATGACAGTGAAGACAAAAACGCTTGAAGGAAACGAAGCAGCAGCTCACGTGGCCTATGCCATGAGCGATGTGGCGGCAATCTATCCCATAACGCCATCAAGCACCATGGGAGAGTATTGTGATGAGTGGTCGGCAAAGGGTCGAAAAAACATATTTGGTCAGCGGCTCAAGGTTGTGGAGATGCAGTCAGAGGCCGGAGCTGCTGGCGCCGTTCATGGTGCCCTCGCCGCAGGGGCTCTTGCAACAACTTTCACAGCGTCCCAAGGGCTGCTACTGATGATTCCTAATATGTACAAAATCGCCGGCGAGCTTATGCCTGGAGTATTCCACGTCTCTGCAAGGGCAATAGCTACACACGCACTATCGATTTTTGGGGATCATTCAGATATTAATGCTGTCCGCCAAGCCGGGTTTTCTCTCTTGGCGTCAGCGTCGGTCCAAGAGGTTATGGATCTGGCATTGGTTGCGCATCTGGCGAGTATCCGCTCCAGCATTCCTTTTTTACATTTTTTTGACGGATTCAGAACCTCAATGGAAATTCAAAAGATTGAACTCATTGATTATGATGACATGGCAAAGCTTGTGGATTGGGAGGCCATTGACACATTTCGAAGTCGAGCTATGAATCCTGAATATCCCCAAACAAGGGGAACTGCTCAAAATCCGGATATCTTTTTCCAAAACCGGGAGGCCTGTAATCCATACTATGCCAGTGTGCCGACCATAGTGCAAGAAGAAATGGATAAGGTCACAGACCTTGTGGGGAGACCTTATCATCTGTTTGATTACGTGGGAGATCCTGAAGCTGACCGGGTCATTGTCTCCATGGCCTCTAGTTGCGACGCTATAGAAGAGACCATCAATTACCTCAACAACCTAGGTGAGCGCGTAGGGCTCGTCAAGGTAAGATTGTACCTGCCTTTTTCCAAGGAACACTTCCTGCGGGTACTACCCTCGACAGCCACAAGTCTTGCCGTTCTTGATAGAACCAAGGCACCCGGGGCGTTAGGGGAGCCACTTTATCAGGATGTGTGCACTGTTTTCAAGGGAATGGCAGATGCGCCGAAGATAGTGGGAGGACGTTATGGACTGGGAAGTAAAGATTTCACACCTACCATGGTGAAGGCCGTTTTTGACAATCTGAGGGGAAAAGAGCCCAAGAATCATTTTACAGTTGGTATCACTGACGATGTTACTTTCACTTCTCTGGAGCTGGGTGAGGAAATTGATCCCACGCCTGAGGGAACGGTACAATGCAAATTTTGGGGCCTTGGCTCGGATGGAACCGTGGGGGCCAACAAGAATGCCATCAAGATAATTGGGGAAAATACGGACTTGTTTGCCCAGGCGTATTTTGCTTACGACGCCAAGAAGTCGGGAGGGATCACCATGTCCCACCTGCGTTTTTCTCCCCACAAGATTCAATCTCCGTATCTACTCAGACATGCAGATTTCATAGCATGCCATAATCCAGCGTTCATCTACCAATACGATGTCCTGGAAGGGATCCGCGAGGGTGGAACCTTTCTTCTCAACTCTCCATGGACCCCAGAGGAAATGGAAGAAAAGCTGCCTGACCATCTAAAAAGAACAATAGCCACTAAGAAGCTCAAATTTTACAATATCGACGCGGTTAAAATTGCCTCTGAAGTAGGTCTAGGTGGAAGAATAAACATGATCATGCAAGCAGCATTTTTCAAGATTGCCAATGTACTGCCCCCTGAGGAAGCTTTCAAATACCTCAAAGATGCCATTGTAAAAACTTATGGCAAGAAAGGCGAGGACGTTGTTCAGATGAACATCAAGGCCGTGGACATGGCAGTGGATGCGATACAGGAAATTAAAGTGCCAGAGTCTTGGGCTACCGCTGGTCATGAGCAATACATTGAAAAGGATGAACCGGAGTTTGTTAAAAAGGTCATGCGTCCTATGCTGGCCCAGAAAGGTGATACACTGCCAGTGAGCCTCATGCCCCCAGACGGAATATTTCCCACAGGCACCACTAAATATGAAAAACGCGGTATAGCCATTTCAGTGCCTGAGTGGCAACCTGACAACTGTATCCAATGCAATCAATGTGCTTTCGTATGCCCTCACGCAGTAATTCGTCCGGTACTGGCGCGGGAAGAGGACTTGGAGGGAGCCCCAGAGGGCTTTGTTACCCTTCAAGCCAAGGGCAAAGAGTTAAAGGGCCTCAGGTTCCGCATTCAGATCAGCCCCTTAGACTGCACAGGGTGTGGTAATTGCGCCCATGTGTGCCCTGCCAAGAAAAAGGCCCTGATCATGAAGCCATTAACCACACAAAAAGACAAGGAGGTTCCCAACCACATATTTGCTTCAGAACTCCCGGACTTGGGAGATATTATGCCTGTGTCCACAGTTAAGGGAAGTCAGTTCAGGCTCCCCCTCTTTGAGTTTTCAGGCGCATGTGCGGGCTGTGGGGAGACGCCTTACATCAAGCTAGCAACTCAGCTATTTGGCGACAGGATGATCATTGCCAATGCAACTGGTTGTTCCTCAATTTACGGGGGATCTGCACCCAGTTTTCCGTACACAGTTAATCAAGAGGGTCATGGACCCGCCTGGGGTAACTCGCTTTTTGAAGACAATGCGGAATTTGGCTTCGGGATGGAATTAGCCGTCAGTCAGCGTAGAGAAAAACTTGCCGACCTGATCAGAGAAGCCTTAGAGAGCGATGTTTCAGAGCCGCTGAAAGAAGCGATGCGCAAATGGCTGGAGGCCATGTACGACGGTGATAAGTCCAAAGAAGCAACTAAGTCTCTGGTTGAAAGGCTGGAGCTTGAGATTGCTAATAATCAAGATACCGTCAATCCCCTCCTTTGGGACATACTTGACATGAAGGATTACATGGTCAAGAAGTCCATTTGGATTGTAGGGGGGGACGGCTGGGCCTACGACATAGGTTACGGGGGCCTAGATCACGTACTTGCCATGCGGCGAGACGTCAACATCTTGGTACTGGACACTGAGGTTTATTCCAATACTGGTGGGCAGTCTTCAAAATCCACACCCACAGGGGCTGTGGCCAAATTTGCAGCAGCAGGAAAACCTACTAAGAAAAAAGACTTGGGCCGGATGGCCATGACCTACGGCTACGTTTACGTAGCCTCGGTTGCGATGGGAGCCAATAAGAACCAGGTTCTTAAGGCCATGCTTGAGGCAGAAAGTTACGATGGTCCTTCCCTCATCATCGCCTACGCTCCTTGTATCAACCATGGAATCAACATGGGGCTTAGCCAAGAAGAGGAGAAAAAGGCAGTCGAAGCAGGCTATTGGTTCCTCTACAGGTTTGATCCTAGGCGTAAAGAAAAAGGTGAGAACCCCTTTATCCTGGACTCAAAAGAGCCTACTGGTGATTTCAAGGAGTTTCTAATGGGAGAGGTCAGGTACTCCAGCCTTACCAGAACTTTTCCGCAAAACGCGGAGAAGCTGTTCAAGGAAGCTGAGCAGGAGAACCGCGAACGCTATGAGTTGTACAAACGAATGGCAGAACAGGGTATGTAGATGAGCTAAGAGGCTTGCCCGCTCAAAGGCATTCAGCCCATTGGGACCTTTGCTCTGTCTGATAAATCTTCCACACTGGGCGGGCCAAGCCTTTGAAGCCTGTGCAGCTCTTCCTCACAGGTCAGGTCATAATGAATGGGCGTTATCGTAATCATCCCACTTTTGAGCGCTACGAAATCAGTATCAGGTGAGCCGTTTTCAACTATTGTCTCTCCTGCCAGCCAGTAATAGGTATTTCCTCTTGGATCGTTTCGTCGCTCAAAACGCTCTTCGAACCGTGACAAACCTTGTCTCGCAAAAACGATTCCTCTAATCTGCTCCGGTGGTAGCCCGGGGACATTAACGTTAAGAGCTGTGCCGTCCCGGAGTCCTTTTTCCATAATAAATTCAACAACTGCACGTGCCACTCTGGCCGCAAACCCATAGGCAGGATCTTTTCGGGTGTCAATGGATACGGAGGCGGCCTTATACCCGAGGAACGCCGCCTCTGTAGCTGCAGATACGGTTCCCGAATATAGAATGTCCATGCCCACATTGCGGCCTGGATTTATCCCTGAGACCACCACGTCAGGGGGTGCCTCCAATAGTTCTTTTACAGCAATCTTCACACAATCAGCCGGTGTACCACTAACCGCGTACCCGTAAAACATGCCGTCTCTTGTTATCTCCCACACTCGGAGGGGAGATGTGAGTGTGATAGCATGGCCAACAGCACTCATTTCGGTCTCAGGAGCTACGACATGCACCTCATTGTCCTTCGAAAATTCTTTGCACAGAGCAAACAACCCTGGAGCATTAATGCCATCATCATTGGTCAGCAGTATCCTCATGGGCTTAATCTTATCTCCTCACACCAAGTCGATACCCCGTTTCTGTGGTACTAGCTACGTGGTTATGTTATTTGATTGCCATTAATCCAATTCTCTTGTATATAACACCAGCAGCTCAGCATTGCAAAGAATTGGCACAAAAAACCCAGGACAAAAAACCGCTCATTTCAGTTGTAGAAGCTCAGGCTTTTCCCTTGGATGATGATGAAACAAAAGAACTTTCTGGCTCATCTTTGGATGGTTCGAAAAAATAATCTTTAATGCGATCCCATAAGGAAGTCAATCACGTTCGGAGTTCTTTCCTATGCGCGAGATTTCTGTGAAAATGATTGTCGAGGCCATCAGGAAGGAGGTGGTCGCCGCTAATATTATCCTCGGCCCTGACATGGTTGAAGCCCTGCGAACGGCGCGAGATGTGGAGGAATCTGAAGTCGGAAGAGACATCCTTGAGCGATTGCTGGAAAACGCAATGCTCGCAGAGAGCCAGGGGATCCCCATATGTCAGGATACTGGTTTGGTGGTCATTTTTGCCCAACTGGGTCAGGAGGTCGTAGTAGTTAATGGAGATTTCCGTGAGGCGGTTGAAGAAGGTGTAAGACAGGGCTATGAAGAAGGATATCTGCGCAAATCAGTTTGCCATCCTTTCAGCAGACAAAATACGGGTGATAACACTCCAGTGATAATCCACCTCGAGCTGGTCCCAGGATCCCGGCTCCGAATGTGGGTGGTTCCCAAGGGCGGAGGCAGTGAAAATATGAGTGCTTTGTATATGCTTCCCCCTTCTGCCGGTTGGGAAGGAGTAAAGGAGAAGGTGGTAGAAACGGTTGTCAAGGCCGGACCAAACCCTTGCCCCCCAACCATCATAGGGGTAGGTATAGGCGGTAACTTTGAGCAGTGTGCATTGATGGCGAAAAAGGCCCTTCTGAGGCCAGTGGGCTCCCCCAACCAAGACCCGGATCTGGCCTCTAAGGAGCAAGAAGTCTTGGATGAGATCAATAAAAGTGGCGTTGGTCCCCAGGGGTTGGGGGGAAGAGTCACGTCCCTCGCAGTTCACATAAACATGATGCCTTGCCACATCGCTAGCCTACCCGTTGCTGTAAACATTCAGTGTCACGCAAATCGCCATCGGGAGATAGTGCTATAAAGGGAGTGGGAAGACCATGACATCCAGCAGCCCTATAGAGCTTTTTACGCCCCTTAATGACAAAGACGTTGAGGGACTTAGGGCGGGAGATCGAGTCCTGATCAGCGGCATTGTCTATACAGCGAGAGACGCTGCACACAAGAGGCTAGTGGAATTGATTGATGCCAACGGGGAGCTTCCTTTCTCCTTGCAGGGGCAGGTTATATATTATGTCGGCCCCTCACCAGCCCCTCCTGGCCGAGTAATAGGGGCAGCAGGCCCTACGACCAGCTATAGGATGGATCCATATACAACTAAGCTCTTGGAGTTGGGATTAAAGGGGATGATTGGAAAGGGCAAACGTTCCCAAGAAGTCAAAGAGGCGATAGTGAAGCATAAGGCTGTGTACATGGCTGCCATAGGGGGTGCGGGCGCCCTAATGGCAACAGCCGTCAAGGAAGCGGAAATTATAGCCTATGAGGATTTAGGGCCTGAGGCCATTCGTCGACTGAAGGTGGAAAAACTTCCTACTATAGTTGTCTATGATATTTACGGAAATGATCTTTACGCAGAAGGAAGAAAGAGGTACGAAACCGCTTAGGAAAACAACAAACATTACCCAATCTGCAGGTGCCGCATGAAAAAACAAAAAAGAAAAGGCGTATTCTGGTGGGTCCTATTGGCTATAATATTAGCGATTCTTTTGGGTTATGTTCTGAAAAAGGAGCTTGCTCGAAATCATGTGGCTTCCCCACAGAAAACCACAGAACAGGCAAGAGGAAAACGACCACCTTTGCCAACAAGTTCTGGCAAGCCCGCAATGCCATCGGCAAAAGCCTCTGGCGAAGCTCCTAAGATGCCGACCAGCCCTTCCTCTGCCCACACACCCGCGGCGAGCCAACAGGCCAAGCAGAAAATAGATTACTGCACTCAGTTGGAAAATGATGTGAGAGATTTCTTCTCTTACCTTGATCGCAAGCCTTATATACAGCACCTGGAGCTTGGCAAATCCCTGCTAGAGTATTCGAGAGAAATGGTAAGGCAACTATCAGCACACCCTCCTGTGCCTGCAGGCGAGGGTATCAATCCAACAATCCTAACGAAAAACATTTACCATCTTTACAGGACCCTAGGGTTAAGAGGGATTAGGCTGGTGCGAGAAATACTGCTCAATGAACAGGACTCTATGGAGATAAATCTAGATATTCTTTACAGATGGGTTATGGAGGGGGATAAGTGTCCTGATCGACTAAGGCTTCGCCCCTCTTTCGATGTGCTTTATAAGTATGCAGGGTTTCTAGTGAATACCATAGGAGGAAGGGCGTGTTTATCAAGACGGGACAACCGTATCAGGCTTCTGGCCACCTATTACTGCCTCCTGATCTTGCACGAGGCCGACAGGCGGGGGGTGAATAGTTACGGAATAGACATTTACCCCATTGTGGTTTCACTAAAAAGAGAAATCAGCCATTATCACGACCTGGAATTCCAACCTGAATATCTGCAAAAACTGACCAAGCTGGAAAACTATTATATTGAAAGGCGATAACAGAGATCCTGATTAGCGCTTGGCCGAATCCCCTTTTTTCCTGTTTTCAAATTCTTTTAGCGACACCTGACGTTCCTTTGTAGACACACAGGCCAGACATGCCTCCACTTCATAGTCCATGAGGGCTTCAAGGCTCACTCCTTCTTGTGCTATAAGCAGGCCCCGTTTTATCATTTTGAGAGAGAAGGCCGAGTTTTTTGCGATCTTTGCTGCCATGGCTTTAGCCTCATCCATCAGCCGATCCTGTGCTACGGCCTTGTTAACAAGTCCAATTCTTTCAGCCTCTTTTCCATCAATGTATTCAGCGGTGAACAAAAGTTCCCTGGCTTTGCCTGGACCAACCAGATCCTGAATAAGTCTCATAGCTCCTCCCGTAACAGATGAGGTTACCTTAGCCTCAGGTGAGCCTATCTGTGCCTCTTCAGCTGCAATTCGAATGTCACAGGCCAGGGCTAGCTCATAACCGGACCCCAGGGCATAACCATTGATGGCGGCAATGGTGGGTTTTTCAAATCGTATGATCTTCCTCGAGGCTTCTTGAAGCTCGTTGAGATAGTCTCGATATTCCTCAATACTTCTTGTTTTTGACTCTTTCAAATCAGCCCCTGTAGAAAACGCTCTGCCCTCGCCTGTAATAATGACTGCTTTGATACCTGGATCTATCCTAGCATCCTCCATCGCTTGCTGCAGATCCAGCCATAGCTGCTTATTCATGGCATTGAGAACATGGGGCCTGTTAAGCTTTATAACAGCAATTTCTCCCTCTTTTTCATAGATAATGCATTCAAAATCCATTTCTTCCCCCTGAGAGTTCATAATCATAAAAGGGATTAGAAGCTGATATTCCCGCAGGAATTTGTCCAAAAAACAACCCGCGCACATCCTCGGAGTGAAATAAGGAAGGCACAGGTTATTGAAAAGATTTGTCTGCCTATTTCATACGGTATGAAACCAGCGGTACGGGGCAATGCCTGAACATTTTCTCTGCCACTGAACCCACAAGCACATGGCGTAAATCTGTCCGCCCCTTGGGTCCCATCACTACCATGTCTATTTTTTCCTCATCAACGGTCTTAAGCAACATCTCCAAAGGATGGCCCACATGGAACACTACTTTTACTTTCTCAGGGTGGATCTGCACCCCTTTCAGCATCTTTTCCAGTTCCGCTCGGCGGTCCGTCTCCACTCCCCTTACATATTCCTGGGCGTCAACCTGGTAGCCCATGGATTCTATCTCGCTCACAGCCTGCATATCCCTGATGTTTATCACATTCACCACCACAAGCTCGCAATCAAGGCGACGAGTGAGCTGGGCTGCAAACTCGAGGATTCCCTGAGAGTACTTTGAAAAGGCAATAGCTGCCATTATCCTCTTTACCTGTCTCATAGGCTGTTCTCCTTTTTACCTCATCTTCAAGGGTCTGACTGCCAAGGCCCTGTATCCCCTTTTGTGGACCATACGATCAGTGTATGCATAGCCTCGCTGGAAATTAAACACCCTTGCGGTAATAGACCTCCGCTCCGATGACCATATCCATCCACAGCTTATCCTGATAGGCGGTGCAATCTTTACCTTTAACCCGCAGTCCGACTCATAGCCTTTAAATTTCTTGTCTCGCACATAAAGACTTCTTAGTTCCTCCAGTCTAGGTAGTCGCCATCCTTGCCTCTTCTCTGGGGGGACAAGAAGAGGAAAAGTATACCTTGCCCAACGCTGCGCCCCCTTCCAATCGATATCACCCTGGTTGTCTGTCTGACTCCACATAAGCCCCAATTCTGTGTCAGTCACCGTCCCATCTCCATTGTCAATGAAACGCTCGCCAGCCCAGGCATTTGCAGCAATGCATAAAGTGGTTGTCATTATCACTGCCAGGATCGCCTTTTGAAAAGCCATTCACTTCCTCCTTTCCACTGCCCTGATTTTATGCAAAAGCGGCTGTTTTGAGCTTTGATCTGCCTGGACTCCTAGGCCTCTGCAACACATAGACAAGGCCGAAAATGCCGAGACCTATAAGATACATCCAGTAGCGCTGCTCATGAGGGACTCCCAAGTAACGAGCCACCGCGTCTGGTCTCATGAGGATGAAAGTTACTGCAAGAAGCAGTGGGATCTCATAGAACCTGTTTCGAGCTATGAACCAACCCTGGGTGGCTGAGGCAAAGGCAAAATTGCCAATGCACGCCATGGCGAAGATAAGAAACGCCACTGACCAACTGTTTATATTGTGGAGAATAAGGTCAGCATTGAAGATGAACATGAAGGGCAGGATAGCTGTCCTGATGTCATACATGAAACCCTGCAACCCCGTTGGGATGGGGGGAGACTTTGCAATGGCCGCTGCTGCATAGGCCGCAAGCCCTACCGGAGGGGTGTCATCAGCCAAAATCCCAAAAAAGAAACAAAAAAGATGTGCTGCCATAAGTGGTACCACGAATCCCATCTCAGAGCCCAATTCAACTATTAGGGGGGCCGTCAAAGAGGCCATGACAATGTAAGTGGCAGTAGTGGGCAGCCCCATACCGATAATCAGACTGGCAAAGGCTGTGATTATTAACAAAAGATAGACGTTTTCCCCTGCCAGAGCACCCACAATCTCTGTGATAAGCTGGCCCAGGCCCATGGCCACAACGCCAACAATAATTCCTGCTGCCGCAGTTGCCATTGCAACTGCACACATGTTGCGGGCCCCATTGGCCATGCCGGTAAATATATCAACCACACCCTGCTTGAGCGCTGGCACAACAGGCTGGTTCTTAAAATAGGCCTTAACAGGTCGCTGTAACAGCATTACCACAGCTAGGATCCACACCGCGTGAAAGGCGGCAAGCTCAGGCGAGTGACGCAGAATGATGAGTTCATAAAGCAGGCCAAAGAGAGGGATAAGATAATGGAGTCCGCTCAAAAAGGTCCTGAAAAACGGGGGTAACTCACTTCTGGGGATCCCTTTCAAACCAAGTTTCGACGCCTCTATGTGAGTAATATATAGAAGCGCGGCATAGGAGGCAAAGGCTGGGATGGCCGCAGCCTTTATGACCTCAATGTAGGGTACGTTTACATACTCGGCAATGATAAATGCCGCAGCACCCATTATTGGCGGCGCTATCTGTCCATCTGTGCTTGCTGCTACCTCCACGGCAGCGGCCTTTTTTGGCGGGTAGCCCACCCGTTTCATCAGCGGGATGGTAAATGTGCCCGTAGTCACGATGTTCGCGATACTTGATCCATTGACAAGGCCTGTCAACCCACTGCCCAGCACGGCAGCCTTTGCAGGCCCACCCTTGAATCCCCCCAGAAGGCTCAGGGCAAGATTGATGAAGTACTCTCCAGCGCCAGCCCGCTCAAGCATGGAGCCAAACAGGACGAACAGAAACACCACAGTGGCAGATACATCCAAGGGAATACCATATATACCCTCTGTGGACATAGTCATCTGGCCTATGAATCTATTTAAGGAAACCCCTTTGAACGCCAGGATATCCGGCATATAAGGCCCGAGAAAGGCATATGCGCAAAAGAATATGGCAATAATTGATAGGGCGGGCCCGATAACCCTTCTGGATCCTTCTAGCAATAATACAAGCAAAGTGAGACCAATAACAACATCCCGGGTGATCGGGGCTCCATATCTCGCACTTATGCCTGCGTAATCTATGGCAATATAAACCGCGGACAGACATGCAATGGCTGCAATAAAATAGTCAGGTATGGGAATTCTATCCTTAGCAGAGAGAAAGTCCAGTCCCCATCTCCTCTTCTTGAAAAGCGGATAGTTCAAGAAAACAATTAAAAAGGCAAAGCCTAAGTGGATCGCCCGGATAAGCACGGTGTCAATTATCAGCCAGCTAGCAATGGATAGCTGGAACAGACACCACAGCACACCTATCGTGGGGATCACAAACCGCGCTGGGCCCAGCGGTTTACGGGAAATACCGGCTTCCTCTTCAGCAAGCCGCCTCGCCTTTTCCAGACCTTCATCAAGGTGTTCTTCCACTATTTTGTTCATTTAAAACTCCGCTAGAGGCTTCAGTATGCCCCTATCAGGCTATCTGCCCATACCCTTGGAGCCGGTTGGGCAATAGATTTGTAAGAATTTGGTATGATCAACTCAAAGGAAAAGAAGAAAAGCAAAGGGAAGATATGAGCCATGGACATCCCCGAATACAAGGAAATGGTCATTGTGAGAAGGGCATTCAGAGGTTCAGATAACCTCTAAATGCCCATAATTGCAAACTCCTATGTTACTTTATGAGCCCCACCTCTTTAAAGTACTTCAAGGCCCCTGGATGGAACGGGGCTGTGAGGCCTTCGAGCATATTCTCTTTTGTCAGGACAGAATAAGCGGGATGGAGCTTCTTGAAGGTCTCAAAGTTATCGAAAACCTCCTTAACAATGGCATACACTATCTTCTCGGGTGTCTTAATCGAGGTAACAAATGTTGCCTTAACACCAAAGGTGGGAACGTCTTCTTTGTTGGTGGCAGAAGGATAAAATTTGATCGGAATATATGCCCGTGCATAATAAGGATACTTGGCTAGCAACTTATCAAGGCCTGTGATAGGCACAAAGTGAACCTTTCGTTTGCCTGCTGTTGCTTCCTTGATAGCACCACTGGGATGCCCAACGGTGTAAAAAAAGGCATCGATTCTGCCGTCCTGAAGGAGCCCCGGCGCCTCTGCAGCCTTGGCGCTTTCTGCTATTATGTCCTTCCTCCAATCAATACCAGCACTGGTCAGTGCATCAATGGAGTTTTGTCTTTGGCCTGAGCCAGGATTTCCTATGTTGACTCTCTTGCCTCTGAGGTCCTGGATGGTCTTTATCCCTGCGTCATCAGCCGCCACCAGTGTTACTGACTCAGGATGAATACTGAAACAAGCTCTAAGGTCCTTCTGCGGGCCCTTATCTTTCCATTCGGCCAAGCCATGCCAGGCCTGGTACTGTCGATCAGACTGGCAAATACCAAACGTGAGGTCGCCGGACAAAACCGCATTTATGTTGAATACTGATCCACCAGTGGACTCCACTGTGGCTCGAATATGATAGATCTTCCTTTTTTTGTTCACCATCTTCGCAATGGCGCCCCCCGTTGGGTAGTAAACACCCGTGATTCCACCCGTGCCAATGGTAACAAATGTGGTCCTGGCCTGGGCGGTTGTTGGTACCATTAATGCTACACAAACCAGAACAAACATCAGCGATATGCCAATGGCGATAATCTTCTTCATAATTACCTCCTGTCTATTGTGTTAGTTCTAGGCTGGATCCCGATTGTTACTCGCCGATCATTGATTTTTCCAGGGCCTTTTTTCACCCCCTTTCTTTTTCACTCTTTTATAGTCGAGCTAGGGGTGGCCGGTCAACCCCATTTTTTGTGTCCTATTGCAGGAGCACAAAAAAGCCTCGCCTTGGGCCCGGCGAGGCTTGGACAACTTGACTTGGAGACTACCATCTGAGTATTTCGCTCTACCACCTGCCCTCTACATCGGGCTCCTCAGCCTCTCTGAGCTTGCCTTCCAGATAATCATTAATGGTCTTTTCCACAGTTCCCTCTGCCCCGTTAACTACCTTTATCCCAGCAGCCTGAAGGGCCCTAAAGGCGTTGGGGCCACAGTGACCCGTAATGAGCACTTGAGCTCCCTTCTTGCTTACGGAGCTGGCGGCCTGAATCCCGGCCCCTTTCAAAGATTCCGCGTTTTCTCTGTTGTCTATAACCTCATATTCCATGGAGTCAGAATCCACTACCAAAATGTAAGGCGCCCTTCCAAACCGTGGGTCCACTTCGGAATGCAAGTCTGGGTCTCTGGATGTTACGGCAATTTTCATCGATTGCCTCCTCCAGCCTGTTGGTTTTGTTGTATATTCCCTTTTGAACTATACTCTTCAAGGGCCTTTTGAAGTGTTTTCACTGCAAGGCGAGCACAATGGATTTTCTTGTCTGGAAGCTTCTCCAACTCTTTGTAAAGGGCATCCAGATCTATGTTTCTTGCTTCCTCAAGTGTTCTACCTTTGGCAAGGGTGGCCACGGCGCAGGCTGAAGCCACGGCACCGGGACAACCTAGTACCTGAATTTTAGCATCATCTATCTTATTTCCATTAAACTTTAAATAAATCTTCATATTATCGCCACACGGGCCCGTGAGGTCTGTAACCTGATCAGCTTCGGCCAATTCACCAATACTTTCACGACTTTTAAAGTATTCTATGGCTTTGTCAGAGTAGCCTGATTTGGAAAGCATTTCATAAATATCGTCTGCCATCTTATAAAAAGCCCCCTTTCCTGGCCTCATTTTTACTTTAGTGTTGCATACCGCCTCCACAGACCTGTTCCTCTCCCATCTGAGGCAGCTTCCCGGCAATGAGATCCTCTACGACGGGCTTAATCTCAGGACGCTCCCCATCATAATAGACCTTGATTCCTACCTGTTGAAAACCCATCAGCGGTCTCATCCCCATGCCCGCAACAATAAGAGCATCTACGTTGTGCTGTGCCAATAAGTTGACCGGCACCATACATCCCCCCTGAACGTGACCCTGATTGGGCAGTATTGTAACGTTTGTAATTTGGCCGTCTTCAACGTCCACCAGGGTAAAAACGTCACAGTGGCCGAAATGTCCGGAGCGTTTTGCCTCTAGGCCCCCTGGAGCCATGGACGGGATTGCTATTCTCCCATTTTTCATCTCAATATACCTCCAAAATCCTTACAGTTTATTTATTGCAAACAGGAAAAAGCCTCCCCCACATATCCACCTGCGAAGGAGGCCCTTGTAACGGATCCTGACAAAGCTATCTACATATCTTGCGTTGCTAAGTTACAACTCCAGCCAGGAATCCGAGTAAAGTGTGTGGCCAAGCAGCACCCTGGCAGTCTTTACATAATCCTGCAGTTCTTTTGAGAGGGAATCCATATCGATTTCTTCCCCATCCATTACTTTATGAATAACCTCAACAATATCAGGCCGTTGGCCTCTCGCGATGGCATGGAGTTTGTCATCATATGCATCCGCAATACACGAATACATGCCTTTGCGCTCCAGCATCACCATGTAGGTCTGATTCAATATGGGCCTCAGGTGATCCGGTGCCCCGTTTGAGCAGTTTGACAGCCCACAGGTGGATTTAACACCCGGAGCAATATCCTGGAGCATCTCTTGAAAAGCCAGTAAGCTCATAAGTTGAGGCTGCTGGATGTTGACAGGCGTCACAACACCATCTACAAATATATCCTCGTTTTGGATACCAGCCTCATTTGCTGCATATATCAATTCCACAGCCAGGGCCGCCCTTTCATTCTCGTCTCTAGGAAGACCTTCCGGACCCCACATCAGTGCGATAAACTGGGCATTGTACTTGACTGCCAAGGGAATCATCTTTTCGTAACGCTCTGGGCGACACATGATGGAATTCATGATAGCCTTTCCCTTATGCACTGCCAGACCCGCTTCCATGGCCTCAATGTTAGATGTGTCCAGACAGAGTGGTGGGGTATCACCAATCTCGTCTTGAATGGTTTTCACAACCCATTCCATAAGTTCTGGGCCACCCTTCCTGGCAGGTCCCAAATTCACGTCGATCCAGTCCATGCCCTTTTCTTTTTGCCTCTTTGCCTCTTCCACTATTGGACCAGGATCCCTTTCCTTAAAGGCCTTACCTATTACGCGGTTGATGACATTTAGGTTTTCTCCAATCAATAACATGAGTCCACTCCTCTGGTAAGTTTTTGTATTAGACCCGTATTCGTTCTAGCCTACCATTTCTTTGAGGAACTTGGGGATTAAAGAGGCATCTCTGGGCCCGACAATAACCTCCCAATCCGGCAATTCTTCCTCCATGTCTCCAACTATGGCAGCTGCATATCCGGGTATTATAACTTTCCTGTGGGAAATCTTGTCTGCAATCCCACACTTCTTGACAAACATCCCCACGGCATCGCCCACGAACTTTCCGGCTGCCCACGCGGTCATCACCGACAGCCCTTCGGTATCCATAATCAGCAGCCAACTTGGCACCCTGCTTCCCTCAATCTCTCCGCTCACAATAAAGTAAGTGAGGGAGAAATTCGTCGTTACTAGGACCGGTGAGTTCTCATCAGGGTTTCCTATTTCGTAGATACCTTCTGTGACGGTCATTGGTCTCTGGGGGTCTGTGAAGATGTTAAGCCGCTCCACCAGCAGTGGAAACAGACTCTCCCCCTTAAAATCTGAAAGAATCGCTATGGCCCCGTATTTGGCGATCAGCATGGATGCTATCATGGTCTCCACATCCAGATTGCTTGCCATCTCACAAGGAAACGTAATGGTAGGAAATCCTAGGGAGCGATTTCCCTCTTTAAGAGGCGCCCTTCGTATGGCCACCTGATCCTCAAAGACCTTTTTAAGTTCTCTGGAACCCGAGTCTAAAACGAGATCTTTAAGACCCATGCCAGTTAGCTTGTCACTGAGACCAATGAGATCCTCTATATCCTTTCCTTTTACAGCAAGGGGAAGACCCGTTTCTTTTGCCAGATTCCCCATATCTTCGACGTTTTCCGCGGTGGCTGCATAGAGAAGGGGTCGTTTGAAGGCGGTTGCCTCAGCTGCCTCTTTGAGCACATCCGTCTTATCACTCATCAGCACCAGGCCAAACTCGCTCTCCTCAGCCACTTTCTTGGCTGTGGCAACAAAGGCCCCGCTGTCACCATTTACGTCTTTCACAGCCACCAACTCCGGCCTCAGGTTCAGCCCCACACGCTCAAATTGATATGCATTCCAGATTTTCAATTTTGTGTCCAGATCCTCGGCTGAAATGTCTGATTCAACCAGCACTCCCAAGGCGGTAGGATTGTAAAAGGTCTTTTCATGGCGGAAAAGCACCAGTTCACCACCTACTTTAAAGGCCCTTGGACCTGCTCCTATGGCAACAGGCCTAATGGGAGGAGCTGAGGCCTCTGCCAGCTTCTCTCTTGCCTCATCAGAAACATATGGGCAGGCATCCAGTTCGGCCTTACCGGAGGCAAGGTTCATGGCAAAAGCAAGGCAGGTGGGCACTCCACATTCGCCGCAATTTGTTTGGGGTAGCATCTTAAAAATTTGAATTCCTGTTAGTCCCATGTCGCACTCCTCATGTCTGTAGTTACCAAGTCACGCATCCCATCTCATGGTCTAGCAACTGGTAGGCGCTGCTAGTTTTTAACCTTCTTATCCAACAATAGGTTCCATCTTTAGTGCAGGATGATCCTTTTCTTTCAGGAACGGGAGAATCTCCTCCTCTGTGGTACCCACCGTTTCGTCGGCAATCCTGTCGATTAGATCGGGTACACCTAACTCCTCGCCGCGTTTGATCAGTCTCTCGCGAATCTCCTCCTTCAAGGACTTTGGCATCCAGACCATCCTGAGCAGTCCTCCATCGCCCTTTATGAACTTTCGCTGAGTAATATTAAACTTGGAGTGGCCCACAAACCCAGGGGTCGACTGACCTCCACCAATCATTCCAGCGAGCGTCGTGAATTTCATTCCACAGGGAGTCTCTCCAGTATAGTCCCTATGAACCGTCATCACACCGTTACAACCAGGAAGCACAGCGCAAATACATTCGCAGCAACCGCATGTGGTCATGGGATCGTGGACCACGCTATAGAAATTGTAATGATCTATGGCCTGGCGAGAGGCTTTATAAACAAACTCATTGACTCCTTTAAATTGGCCGAGTTTCTCGTCAATTACCTCACCTTTTTCAACGGGCTGGTTTGGTCCTGTAGGATTGATCTCGTAGGAGGCCTTACAATCCATCCAGTTGTACGCCCCACACAGCCCCGTCCTCTCAGGACTCACCACGCATACGTGGGTAGGAGCAAAAGACTGGCAGAGGGTGCAGGAATAAAATATTTCCGTGGTCTCGTCGGTCATCTTTTCCACGCGCTCATCCCTGATCCTGTATTCCTCTCTAGCCCTTTTCGTAAGCTCATCCACGTCTTCTTTCTTGGTATAAAGGGTAACCTGCACCTTATCTAATATGTTGGAAAAGTCTTGATGGAACTTCGCGTGAAGGATCACTCCTATGTCTTTCAGGGTGAAACCTTTTTCGATGGCTGATTTGCTCACTCGAATCCAGGAAATATCCCTCTGCCCTATGTGCATTATCCCTTGGGCATAGTTGATCAAATGGTGGATTTGTCTCTCAAGAATAGGCTCAAAATCAGGCTGCATCTTTCTTCCAGCCACCTGCACAAAGATGCCCAACGGCAGCTTATCGCCTTCTTTCACGTCCTTTACATCCGGACCGATGACTTCCACCTTTCCGTCCTCTATCTCGTTCATCTCTGCCATTTTACACAACTCTGTACACTGGGTCTTTCCGCCGCCCATCTCGAGATAGAGGTCGTCTTTGCGCACTCTCTCGCCCTCAAATGCAGGACCGTATGCAAGGGGAATATCCACCTTGGCAACGGTGACCTTGAGGCCCCGAATTTCAATAGACTTTGAGACAATTTGGTCATGGGGAACATTGGCCACCACGTGCTCATAGGTACAAACGCCCGTAGGAAGAATTTCGGGAATGTCCGTATCCGCTATGGTTGGGAAACCCCAGTTGATGGCACCTGCTGCATTTGCTGCCCATTCCGCATTAACATCGCCCAGAGCATTTACGAAAGCGAAAATTCGGTTTTTCTGGTATGCCAATTGTTTTTTGTAGTCACCAGGCTGAATACCACCAAATGCCATGCCGGCTCTGTTTGCAAAACCCAGGGCGAACACGGCCGCAGATATATCAGGACCAAAGGGCACCAACCTGGTATTCCAGCCTATTTGTACGCCTGCTTCAATGAGCTGCTCAGCAAAAGTGGTGCCGTACTGGTTCGCCGCCATAAATACATAAATCGTTTTTACCTGATATTCCTCGGCTATCTTTTTGGCCGTCTCGGGATCAGGGGCTGCACCTACTATTGCCGCGAATCCTGGGGCTGTTCCATCCACAAATTCCACACCGCGCTTTCTCATGATTGTATCATCAGCGGCCCCAAGCCAGATCTTACCGTTGTCAACATCTGGGTCTTCAACTCCGGGCTGGTAAAAATCCGGATCTTCTACATATCGAATTGCTTCTACTATTTCCTCTGCAAAAAGTGCTGCCATACCCGCGTCCAGTACTGGTCCCAAGTATGGAACGTGACAATCCTTCTTAAGATGCGGGGGCAACAGTTTGCGCGCCAACTCAAGAGGTTTGCGCGCCGAGTCCATATCTGTCACCTTTATCCCAGTGAGAGAATAGATGATGGGTAAATAGTAAGCTGTGTTAGGAAACTCCAGCTTCTGGCTCCCACCGTAAGCCTCAAGTGCCCTTTTATATTTACCCTCTGCTTTTGAGACTATGTTATAGGCTCCCTGAATCGCTGCAAACGCTACTAACTTTGACATAAAAAACTTCCTCCCTTCTTAAGAGGTTATTCTTAATCCGATAACATCGAACCGGGTGTTTTACACCCTCCTATGGATATGATCCAAATAGGCAATAAATTTCTCTAATTGACTCAGTCCGGCCACAGCAGCCACCTCAGGCTCTTTCCTCTCTGGTGTAACCGCCTTTTTGGCTTTAGCTCTCTTCTTGCGAAGCTCTTCCAAGTCAGCCTTCGCCTTAGCCTCTGCCTTGGCTTTGGCCTCTGCTTCTGCTTTGGCCTTGGCTTCTTCCTCGGCTTTTCTCTTTGCTTCTTCTTCCTTTTTCTTGGCCTCCTCCTCTGCCTTTTTCCTTGCCTCTTCCTCAGCCTTTGCTTTAGCCTCTGCCTCTGCTTTGGCTTTTGCTTCTTCGGCCCTGGCCTTCGCCTCTTCAGCCTTCACTTTAGCAGGTTTTGGCTTTTCAGCCGGTTTTTCTTTCTTCTCCTCCTTTGGCTTCAACTCAACCACCTTTTTCTCTGGCTTAGCTTCAGCCTTAGGCTTAGCTTTCTTTGGTGGTGCTTTGGGTTTTTCCTTGGCCTCTGGTTGCTTAGGTGCCTTCTTCACCTCCTTCTTAGCAGGTTCAGCCTCACCTCCGAATTCTAGGTTAGGCTCTGGGGAAATAGCCACAAGGTCCGCCTCTTCGTAGGGGAGTAATTTGGAAATCTCTCCAATATCGGTAGCCATTCCGCCTTCCACCATTAAATCAATAAAAGAACGGATCATGCGCACACTTTCAGGGTGGCGCAGTATCACTACATCTGCTCCTGCCATTAAGTAGCACACCGCAGCTACAACCTCCATGAGTATACCCCTTTTTTCGGGATCACCCATTGTCGGCGCATCCTCAATACTTTCACCAGCCTCCTTACACTTCCAAATCTCATTAGCCAGATTAGAGATTATTGGTGACTGAAGTTTGTCGTCTTCTTGGGTAAGGGCTGCCATCCTGATTCTTTCCATCACCGAGTAACTGTACTCCAGCCCGTAGCCCAATCCACCAGTGGTGGGATCAATAATAATATTGTCCAGGGAAACCCCTAAATTTTCAAGAAGTATATTGAGTTGTTTTGCGAGATTAACATCAATAGGCGTCGAAGCAACAACGGTGTGGTGATAAGCCAGCGCCGTAGCCCCTACTCCCTTGTAACAACCTTCTTCCACCGGTGCCAATGCCACATTTTTACCCTCACAAACCTCACAAATCTTCCGTAAGACTTCTTCGTCCTTTTGGTTATTGGCAGTGCCCCATACAACAAGTGGTACATTAATGGCATCAGCCACCTTTTTAGCTACCTCAGCGGCCTCCTCAGCGGGTCTGTCCATACCATTGGGATCGGTACTCTTAAGTTGAAGGACTATCAAATCAGCCCCATACTCTTCCACGCATTTCTTAGCCCAGGCCTCGGGGGAGGATACCACATCCTTGAATGGCTCCAGTGCTGCTTTTGGCCACTCTTCCGATGGGTCATAATCCCATACTTCCATAGCAATTTTTGGTGGATTTGGCATCTCTCCTTCGAAGGTATGAAAAGGAAATGAGGTCTGACCACCCAATTTTATTACAGCATCGCCAGCACCAATTACTACCTCTCTAATACTCCCAGAATAGCTCTGTTTGGGGATTTGAAAAGCCAATTTTAGCCCTCCTTACTTTAGGTTATTCATGGTCCGAAAATAAACTCTGACATAAACGCACCTCACCTGGCAGGTGCATCTTAACCAGGTTGGTGTTAATGTTGTGAAAAATATAACAAAGCACTACAAAAAAATTACCTCAGGAGAGGTAACCGAAGCAGTAAAATAGACGATGTGTCTAGGCTTGTCAAGGAAATTCTACATTATTTTAAGCACATATCACATACTATATATAGTGTTACAAACTAATTGAATACTACATATTGATATCCAGCTGACAGGTACTACTTTTTTAATTTCTCACCACCTTCGATCATTCTAGAGTGAAGAAATTAGCTTTTCGAAAATTTCAAAGGCAGCATTAAGCGCTTTGTTATTAGATGGAAGCTCCATGGTTGGGATACCCTTTAGATCATACGTCCTTATTTCTTCATCTTCGGGTATAATACCTATGAGTTCGAGACTAAAACTGGCAGCAACATCTTTAATTTCCTTTGCTTGCCCCTCTTTTGCTAGGTTAACAAGCACATATTTATCTCTAATATTCAGGTTAAGCTCTTCAGCTAGATTAACTATTCTTGATGCGGCCTGAAGTCCTCTCCTGGTAGGATCTGAAACCACAAGCAGGGCGTCAATATTATTTGTTGTGAGTCTACTGAGGTGTTCCATCCCTGCCTCATTGTCCATCACGATATACCTATAATTACCTATTAGCTTTTCGAGATATTGCGTAAGCAAAGAATTGGCAGCACAATAACAGCCAGCGCCTTCTGGTCTTCCCATGACAATAAGGTCAAAGCCATTGGATTCAACGACGGCCTCCTGCAGTTTCATTTCCATGAATACATCCTTGGTCATTCCACTGGCCACACCCTTTTTCATCTGCTCTCTTGCCTCGCCCAGGGTCTCAATTACCTCCAGCCCTAAAACCTCATTGAGGTTTGCGTTGGCGTCTGCATCAACAGCAAGTACAGGAGTTAAGTCATTTTCCACCAGATAACGAATCAGGATCCCAGCCAGTGTTGTTTTCCCTGTCCCACCTTTGCCTGCAAAGGCTATAGAGTGCATAAAGATTTCCTCCAGAGTTATTTTAGTTGAAATTGTCTAGTGCTTTTAATAAGATTGCAGCACATTTCCACGTTGATCACACCGATTTAATTTTGTAATTATGCCAAAAAAAAAAGACATATGGAAGCAAATCATCAAAGTTCTGCAGTCAGTTCACGGAAAAGCAGAGATTGAACCGTGGTTTTTTGGCAGTAGATTACAAAGCATTAACCAGAATAAGGCAATTATTGAAGCACCAAACCGTTTCGTGGCTATCTGGTTGAAGGACCACTTCACAGAAGACCTCCAAAACGCTTTTGCTGAGGTATGTGGTTACCACCCACAAATAACATATTCATACCCAAATCTCCCCTGTATCACCACAGGCAATTCAGGGCCCGAGCATATTGACTCTTGGGATCAAATACTCCATCCCTTCATTCCCGAGTACTCTTTTGATTCCTTCGTGCTAGATAACAGCAATCGATTTGCCCACGCTGCTGCCATGTCCATAGCAGATGCTCAGACACCTACCTCAACCACTCCTTTAGTGATTTTTAGCTCCATTACCTGTGGTAAAACTCATTTACTCCATGCAATAGGGAATAGAATAAAACAGAGGAACCCAGAGGCACGCGCGGCTTACCTAAATGCCAACAAGCTATTAGGGATCCTGGGACAAGACCATCGGGAAGGATTAGTAGGCGACCTAACAAACTGCGTACTACTATTGGACATTCTAATATTAGATGATATTCATCTACTTTCAGGAAATCATAAGGCTCAGGCCATACTTCATTCCATCTGCGACACATTCCAACTCAATAACAAACCAATGGCATTCGCTTCAGCCGAGTCTCCCACCTCCACCAAGGATATGGACCCTCACCTCTCAAGCAGACTCCAGTCAGGCATTCTGGCTGAAATACCAAAGGTAGAACAGGAAACAAGATCAAAAATTGTAAGAAACAGGCTGGCAAAACAATCTGTATCGGTAACGGATGATATTGTCTTTTATCTTGTTAACCTCACCACCGATGTTGGCGAACTTTTATCTTATTCTGACGAGATTTCTAAGTATGCAACTAATAACACCAAGCCCATCGAGTTGTCCCATGTAAAGAGGCTGGTCGGGCTCGGTAGACACAAAGATATAAACATAAGAAACATTCAGGACTCAGTAGCTCGCTTTTACGGTGTTGATTCTTCTCAACTCAGGTCTCAGTCTAGACAGCGGCAAGTCTGTTGTTGTAGGCATGTGGCCATGTATCTATGTAAAGAGATTTTAGGCTGCCGGCTCCAGGAAATTGGAGAGGCCTTCGGTAAGATGACTCATTCTAGTGTCCTGTATGCCTTGAGAAAAATACGAAAGGATATAGAAAATAATGAAACAGTGGCTCAAGAAGTTGAAGAGTTAAAAAAGATAATAACCTATTGTTAATTTTAAAATTTTCTGGTATATTTGAATTGAATAGTGCTTATTGTTGCAGTCTATTTTGCCGGAATTGACCCCAGAAAACCACAGCATAAAATGCCCAGTATATTCACTGGTTATTGGAGTTTTAGAAATTTCTACAATACTTACTGTTATTATGTTTCTTGGAGAACTAATAAACAAATAACATAAGGAGAAAGCTCTATGAAATTCAATGTGGATCGCAGTCTGTTACTCAAAGCACTCGGTAGGGTACAAGGTATCATAGAAAAAAGGAGCAACATGCCGATACTGTCGATGGTTCTTCTGCAGGCATTTGGCTCTGAGCTTCAATTGTCAGCTACTGACTTGGAGATTGCCTACCGGCAAACAATGAGTGCGAATGTGGACGAAGAGGGCTCAGTAGCCACTCATGGTAGAAAGTTATTTGAAATATTAAGAGAAAGCGTGTCGGAGACAATTGAAATAAGCAGTATGGAGAATAACTGGATACGTATCTCCGATGGCAGTGCTCGTTTTAATCTCGCTGGGCTGCCAGCTGAGGAATATCCAGCTCAGATTGAGCCTTCAGATGTGGATTTAATAGACGTGGAGGCATCAATCTTAAGCGATATGATTACTAAGACCATCTATGCTGTTACTCTTGAAGAGGCGGGGTTCAAGTTATCAGGAATTTATACTGAAAAATTACCAGAATCCCCTGGCAGTGTACTCAGAATGGTAGGAACCGATGGCCACAGGCTTTCATTGGTTGATAAGGTCATTGATGGGTTAGACAAACTGGAGCTAACGGGTGGTGTAATGATTCCCAAGAAAGGGATGAACGAAATCAATCGTCTGGCCTCAGAAGGAGGAAAAATTAGCTTTGGATTTAAGCAGAACAACTGTGTGGTAAAAAAAGATGGAGCTGTTATTGTAATTAGGCTTCTTGACACCAAGTTTCCTGATTACCGGGCAGTGATACCAAAAAGTCCTCAGCACAAATTTACCGTGGACAGAGTCTTTCTGCTTCAAGCTATGAAGAAAATGCTTATCCTCAGCAGTGAAAGGTATAAGGCAGTAAAGATAACACTGGCCGATGGAATACTGGATCTTCATTCTACAAATCCAGATCTTGGTGAGGCTGAAGAGAGAATTGAGGTTGAGTATAATGATGAGCCCTTGGAGCTGGCCTTTAATGCGCGCTACTTTATCGATGTTTTACAGAATATGGAAAGCGAGGAGGTTGAGTTGGGTTTTGTTGACAACTCAAAACCATGTGTGATTAGGGGAGAGGCAGACGAAGGATTTCTAGGGCTGATCATGCCCATGAGGATATAGCTATGAGTGAACCAATACCTGATTACAGTGCATCTGCCATAAAAGTACTAGAGGGTCTTGAGGCTGTCCGAAAGCGGCCGGCCATGTACATAGGCAACACTGCGTCCGAGGGGCTGCATCACCTGGTTTATGAGGTTGTGGATAACAGTATTGATGAGGCGCTTGCAGGATACTGCGACTTTATAGATGTCCAGATACTGCAGGATGAAAGTATTGTTGTGGTCGACAATGGTAGAGGAATACCGGTTGATGTGCACGAGACTGAGGGTATACCTGCCCTCGAGTTGGTAATGACCAGACTCCATGCGGGAGGAAAATTTGATAATAAGACATATACGGTATCTGGTGGCCTTCATGGGGTGGGAGTGTCGGTAGTTAATGCGCTCTCAGAATTCCTTGAGGTGGAGGTCTACCGCAACGGTAAGATTTATACCCAGAGGTTTGAGCATGGTCAAAAGGTTACTGAGCTGAAAATCTTGGGTGAGACAAAACGCAGAGGTACCAGGATTCATTTTAGACCAGACCCGTCCATATTCTCTGATATCCACTTTGACTTTGAAGTTCTGGCCAGCAGAATGAGGGAACTATCATTCCTCACTAGAGGAGTAAAGATACGAATCTCTGACGAGCGAACCGGGAAAAAGAAAGAATTTATCTACGAAGGTGGTATACGATCCTTTGTTGAATACCTCAATCGCAATAGAGAGGTAATCCATCCTGAACCCATCTATATTTCAGGCGAGAAAAACAAGGTCATCGCCGAGATCGCTTTTCAATATAATAATTCCTATAAGGAGAATATTTTTACCTTTGCTAACAATATAAACACGAAAGAGGGTGGAACTCACCTAATTGGTTTTAAATCGGCGCTCACAAGAAGTATAAACCAGTATCTACAAGGTTCCCAGTTTGCAAGGAGTTTCAAGGGAAAACTCACTGGCGACGACGTTAGAGAGGGTCTCACAGCCGTGATTAGTGTTAAGCTTCCAGATCCTCAGTTTGAAGGGCAGACAAAGACAAAACTGGGTAACAGTGAGGTTAAGGGATATGTTGAAAATCTGGTAAATGAAGGGTTAAGCGCGTTTTTTGAGGAAAATCCTAATGTTATAAAGGCAATCCTCGCCAAGGTTATTGATGCTGCTCGAGCCAGAGAAGCTGCGAGAAAGGCTAAAGAACTGGCCAGGAGAAAAGGTGTGCTTTCTGATCACTCGCTTCCGGGGAAGCTGGCAGACTGTCAAGAGAGAGATCCGGCCAGGAGCGAGATATTCATCGTGGAAGGGGACTCTGCTGGAGGTTCGGCCAAGCAAGGTAGGGACCGCAGGTTCCAAGCGATTTTGCCTCTTAAAGGGAAGATTCTCAATGTTGAGAAGGCCAGATTCGACAAGATGCTCTCAAGTGAAGAGATTAGAACTATGATCTCTGCCCTTGGGACTGGTATAGGAGACAAGGATTTTAATATTGAATCGTTGAGGTATCACAAGGTCATAATAATGACAGATGCGGATGTGGACGGTTCTCATATTAGGACACTCTTACTGACATTTTTCTTCCGTCAGATGGCACAGATTATCGAGAGGGGCTATCTATATGTGGCCCAGCCCCCTTTGTACAGAATCGTCGATGGCAAGCAGGAGCGTTATCTAAGGGATGAGGATGAATTCAATGAATTCGTACTTAGAAGAGTGTCTTCGAAGGGTAGTGTCGGTCTTGACAATGGTCGTCAATATCAAGGGATCCAACTTATCTCTCTCTTGAGAGGTCTTATAAAGTTTTACGAGAGTGTGGACAGGTTAGTGAGGAAAGGCTATGCGAGGAGCTTCCTTGAGCGCCTGGCCAGATTAGGATTGGATGAAAGGCGAAAGTTTAAGGATAAAGAATTTATGGGAAGGTTATTAAGGGACCTGCAACGGGAGGGTTTCGAGATAAGCGAAATAAAAGTAAGAGAAGAAGATGGATACCATGAATTTAAAGTCTATAGTGGTCCTGGTGTGACGCACGACTTCTGGGTTGATTGGGAATTCATTTCTAGCCCTGAATTGAGGCAAGTTATCTCTATGGCTCCAATTTACAAAGACCTTACCACGAGACCGTTTATTGTAAGCTTTGACGGGGAAAAAAGGGTACTTGAGGAGCCAGAAGAATTGGTAAATCTACTACTGGATAAGGGCAAGAAAGGGCTGACTATTCAGAGGTATAAAGGCCTCGGAGAGATGAACCCCGAGCAACTTTGGGCTACGACCATGGACCCTGATAGAAGGCACTTACTGCAAGTCCGGATAGAAGACGCTGTTGAGGCAGATGAAATATTTACAATCCTAATGGGAGACAAGGTGGAGCCCCGAAGGGCCTTCATTCAGAACAATGCCCTCGAAGTCAGGGAATTGGATATTTGATTTAAGATTCTCCAAAAAGATGATGATACTATGCCGCCTACGGCGCTTTTTATTTTTTAGGAAGGGATAGTTATGGACAATAAGGCCATGGCACAGTCGGTAAGAATTGAAGATGAAATGAAGAGGTCCTACCTGGAGTATTCCATGAGCGTGATAGTTGGCAGGGCCTTACCTGACGTCAGAGACGGGCTTAAGCCAGTTCACCGGCGAGTGCTGTATAGTATGTACGAACTCCGAAATACTTATAACAGGCCTTTTAAGAAGTCTGCCAGGGTGGTTGGGGATGTGATTGGAAAATATCATCCCCACGGTGATGCGGCCGTCTACGACACCATTGTGAGAATGGCCCAGGATTTCACAATGCGGTATCCCCTTGTAGACGGGCAGGGTAATTTTGGTTCCGTGGACGGTGATCCCCCGGCCGCCATGAGGTATACCGAAGTCAGAATGACCAAACTGGCTCAAGACTTCTTAACTGATATTGAAAAGGAAACTGTAGATTTCGTTCCCAACTATGACGGCACATTGAATGAACCTGTGGTCTTGCCTACACCAATTCCTAACCTACTCATAAACGGTTCTGCTGGAATCGCTGTTGGCATGGCAACCAACATCCCTCCACATAATCTAACTGAAATCTGCGAGGGGTTGAAGCTCTTGATTGATAATCCTGATGTTTCTTCCAGGGAGCTAATGGAAGTCATCCAAGGCCCGGATTTTCCCACGGCGGGTTTTATACTTGGGCGCAAGGGGATTATGGAAGCCTATGAAACGGGCCGGGGCGTGATAAAAATAAGGGCTCGGGCGTACGTGGAAAAGGTAGGGGGGAGTCGCGAGCGCATTATAATTAGCGAGATTCCTTATCAGGTGAACAAAGCCAGGCTGCTGGAAAAGATAGGGGAGTTGGTCAGAGATAAGAAAATTGAAGGGATTTCGGACATCAGAGATGAGTCGGATCGTGAGGGAATGAGAATTGTCGTAGAGATTAAGAGAGATGCCAATGCCATGGTAATTCTGAACAGGTTGTACAAATACACCCAGATGGAGGTATCCCACGGTATTATACTCCTAGCGTTGGTCAACGGCAGGCCCCTAGTTCTCAATCTCAAGCAGATCCTTGAGGAGTTCCTTAGTCACAGAAAAGAGGTGGTCCTGCGCCGTACAAGGTTTGATCTTAAAAGAGCAGAAGAGCGAGCTCATATACTTGAGGGGCTAAAGAAGGCCCTGGATTTCCTAGACGAAATAATTGAATTGATAAGAGCCTCATCTGATCCAAAAGATGCGAAACAGAAGCTTATGGCAGAGTTCGATTTCTCGGAAATACAGGCTCAGGCAATCTTGGATATGAGGCTTCAAAGGTTGACGGGGCTTGAGCGGGAAAAGATCAATTCTGAATATGAGGACCTAATAAAGGATATCCAGAGGTTCAAGGCCATTCTTTCTAGTCCAGCTATGGTAATGCAAATAATCCGAGATGAAGTATCTGGGATCCAGAGCGAGTACGGAGACGACAGGAGAACGGAGATCCTGGATGAGGAAGCCGAGATTGATCTAGAGGACCTGATTGCAGAAGAAGACATGGCGGTGACAATAAGTCACCGGGGCTATATAAAGCGGAATCCCATTACCCTTTACAGGGCTCAGAGAAGGGGCGGAAAGGGCCTTATGGGAGTGAAAATAAAAGAAGAGGATTTTGTAGAAAATCTTTTTGTTGCATCTTCTCATGACTATCTGCTGTTTTTCACAACAGAGGGGAGGGTGCATTGGAAAAAGGTTCACGAAATCCCAGAAGCAGGCAGGGCGGCAAGAGGTAAAGCAATCGTAAATCTGCTGAACCTTAAGAAAGGTGAACGGGTGGCCACAACATTGTCTGTCAGGGATTTTGGAGCAGCAAAATATCTTGTGATGGCCACAAAAAGAGGATTGGTGAAAAAGACCGAGTTAAGTGCTTTCAGTAGGCCCAGGTCTGTGGGTATTGCTGCGATCAAGATCAATGAAGGTGATGAATTGATCGACGTGCGTCTGAGCGACGGAGAACAAGACATACTGCTAAGTACACGTTATGGAAAGTGTATAAGATTCCATGAAACAGAGCTAAGACCTATGGGGCGAGTCGCTGCTGGGAATATAGGTATAAGACTTGCCGAAGGTGATGAAGTGGTAGGGATGGAGGTCCTTGGGGATGGTCCCACACTACTGACGGTTACTGAGAATGGGTATGGAAAAAGGACTAAGTTAGAGGAATTCCGAGTTCAGTCACGCGGAGGAAAAGGGATCTTTTTGATCAAGTGCACCGCAAAGAATGGACCTGTTGTTGGCTCATGCCAAGTAAAAGACCACGATCAGATCATGATTGTTACTGAACACGGCATGATAATAAGGGTAAGAGCAGGTGACATCTCCGTCATAGGCCGTAACACCCAAGGCGTAAAACTTATACACCTAGAAGAAGGCCAGCGAGTTGTAGGGCTGGCAAAGGTTGTGGAAGATTGAAGTACAGGGTAGCGGTAATAGGCGGGGGGAGCTGGGGAACAACTCTCGCAAACCTGATTGCTGAAGAGGGCAATAGTGTTGACCTGTGGGTAAGGGAAGAAGAAGTATGTGCCCAGATAAATAACGAGCGCATGAATACTACCTTTCTCCCTGGGGTCAGGCTATCAGATTATATTCGGGCGCTAAATGATTTGAAAAGCACTGTTGAAGGAAAGAACCTCATCCTGATGGTGGTTCCGAGCCACGTGTTCAGAGAGGTGTTCGAGAGGCTTGGAAGCTTCATTGGACAGGAAGCGGTAATTTTAAGTGCTACCAAGGGCATTGAAAATGAAACCCTTATGTTGATGTCAGAGATAGCGCACGAGGTGGTTCCCCAACTGCCCGAAGACCATTTTGCGTGCCTCGCTGGGCCTAGTTTTGCCAAAGAGGTCTCAAGGCATTATCCTACGGCAATAACCATTGCATGCAAGAATCAGGATAGGGCCAAGGACTTGCAACAGTTCCTGTACAGGAAATATTTCAGGATCTACGTATCCGATGATCTCATTGGTGTACAACTGGCCGCAGCGCTGAAAAACGTAATTGCCATTGCAGCAGGGGCCTCGGATGGACTGAAGTTCGGACACAATGCCAGAGCAGCCCTAATCACCCGAGGTTTGGCCGAAATAGCCCGCCTGGGCATCGCCATGGGTGCAAATCCGTTAACATTTTCCGGGCTTGCCGGGATGGGAGACCTGGTTCTTACATGTACCGGAGAGTTAAGTAGAAATAGGACTGTTGGTTTTGAGATAGGCAAAGGCAAGAACATAGAGGAGATCACCCGCTCCATGACCATGGTGGCTGAAGGGGTGAGGACTGCCAAATCTGCATACGCATTGTCCAAGCGCCATGGAGTTGAGATGCCCATTACGGAACAGGTATATCAGATCCTATATGAAGGAAAAGACCCAAAGGTTGCTGTAAAGGACCTGATGACGAGGACTCTCAAGCCGGAAGTGTATTCTTGATTCTGAAGCTTTCAGGGGGGCCTGCTTGGACTTGCGAGGGTCTTAGAAGCAGTGAAATCAGGATAGTTACTATAGATGGACATAGCCATTGAGAGAAGTTCATGCCTTGATTCGATCAACCTCCACATATAAGCCCCTTGATATAGCCCTTCTCAACAATATTCTCAGTGGTTCGATGTTTAGCAGGCGTATTGTTTATCGGGAGAAACTCGATTCTACGAACAGGTATGCTAGAGCGTTGTGTGAGCAAGGAGCTCCTGAAGGCACAGTGGTAGTGGCTGAGTATCAAAGCGCGGGCAGGGGAAGGAAGAGTAGAAAATGGCTGGCTGAGCCCCGATCGAATCTGCTTTTTTCCATTGTGTTGAGACCAGGAAACGACCCAGGTTTGCTTTTTCTTCTGAACTGTGCTGCTTCGTTGGCCATAGTGAAAGTGCTTTTCTCAGAATTAGGGTTGAAGGCCGGGATAAAGTGGCCCAATGATATTTATGTGGGCAGCAAGAAGCTTGCAGGGCTTTTAGGAGAATTTTCGATGGCAGAGGGGGAACTTGATTACGTTGTCCTAGGCATTGGCCTTAATGTTTACTGGTCTCCGCGGAACATTGAAGAAGGCCAAAGGGGTGCCACTTGTATACAGGAGGAGACGGGACAACAAATTTGTCGCACCAGATTGTTGGGAAGTATTCTGGTGTGCTTTGAAGCTAAATATCGACTGCTCGGCAGCGGTCAAGAACACAGGATACTCAACCCCTATAAGGATAACTCCATCGTGCTGGGGCGCGAAGTGGAGATCATTGAAGATGGAGAGACCATAAGGGGTATAGCTGATGACATTGCTATTGATGGTAGTCTCACCTTGATCTCTGGGGATGGCCTGCGCAAATCTGTGAGATGGGGAGATGTATCTGTGCGTATATGATTTTTGGCCCACACTTGTGTAAGATCGCCTTTCAAGACAAGAAAAGCTGGGGGCCTGAAGGGGCATGTGAAAAAAAGTCCATGGCATAAGGCGCAAGGGTTTAGGTATTTCTACCTAAGTCCTGGGTCTCTAGGTAATGTTTCATAGACCTTATCCTTTTGATTTCATTGGGTCAGCCGACCTCACAATGGCTTATTTATGGGACTGATGAACTTCAAGATAGGTGAAAATTGAGAAATCATAAATGGTGGTTACGCTTTGTTGATTAGGAGGAAACCAAGATGGAAGTCCTTGTGACTATAGAATTACCCGACGATCTTTTGGCAAAGATTAGACGCCAGCACAATGTTACGACGCCCTCTGGCAATTTGCCCATGCCAGCTGAAGAACTTCGTTCTCTCATAAAAGGGAAGCATGGACTGCTCTGCACCATTACGGATCGTGTGGACAAAGGGCTTCTGAAAGAGGCAGACAGTCTCTTAGTAGTGGCCAACTACGGCGTTGGATACGATAACATTGACGTGGAGGAGTGCACGAAAAAAGGAATCCTTGTTACCAACACACCTGATGTCCTCACCGATGCCACAGCCGACTTAACAATGGCTTTGATTTTGGCCGTAGCTCGCCGGGTTGTGGAAGGGGATGCAAGGGTTAGAGAGGGGAGGTTTCACGCCTGGACCCCATTTGGTTTTCTTGGTACTGATGTTTGTGGAAAGACGGTTGGGATAATTGGTCTGGGGCGAATAGGCAAAGCACTCGCCAAGAGGGCGCAAAGTTTTTCGATGACTGTGCTATATTATAAACGAAATAGGATTTCTCGCGAAGAGGAGGCTCACCTTAACATCAAATATACTGAGTTCATAGATCTACTGAGGCAGTCGGACTTTGTTTCTCTGCATGTACCTCTAACCAAAGAGACTTACCACATGATAGGTGCCTCAGAGCTTGCGGCTATGAAACGAGAGGCGTTTCTGATCAATACGTCGAGGGGGGCCGTTGTGGAAGAGGAAGCCCTTGTAAGGGCCCTGAAGCAGGGGATTATTGCAGGTGCCGGACTCGATGTATATGAGCACGAGCCAGATGTTCACCCTGAGCTTCTGAATATGAAAAACACGGTGCTGCTGCCCCATTTGGGGAGTGCAACGAAAGAGACGAGGAGGAAAATGGCCGAGCGAGCCGTGACCAACCTCCTCGCCGCCCTGAGTAATGAGAGACCTCGTGATTGCCTCAATTGTGATCGTGTAAAAAAAGGCAATTCCTAGCGCTTGGGCACTCGCGGCGCTATATTTATGGGTAATTCCAGATGAATGATTTCATCGATTGAGTAAATGGCCTTCAAAAGGCTAATGTGGGTCATGGCAAGCCCCACCCACTCTGCCAGTAGGTGAAGAGAGTCGAGGTCTTCTTCAGATATCCTCCAGATCTCGCTATGATAAAGCCTGAGAGCGCCCAACACGGATCCAGAGACTGTGATGGGGATAGAGAGAATGGCCTTTATTCCTTCTTTTGCTGCTTCTTCGGGATATTGGATATGGTCATCCTTTGATACGTCTTCAACAATCACTGCTTGTCCGTCCAAATTGGCAGCGATGCTTTTGTCTGCCATGACCGGGCCTTTTGATAAATATTTCGGACTGAGTCCAAAACTGGCTAAGATTTCAAGGCGCTTGGTCTCCAGATCCAGCACGTAGATGGCGCATGCCTTTATGTTCAGAGCAGCCACCAAGAGCTGGCTCAGGTGTGCAGTCATAATCTCAAGGTTATTGGAGTGAGCAATAGCCTTGGTGACAGTCTTGAATGTTTCTATAGTAATTTTGTGCTCTTCATTCATGGGTTTCCTCCTGGTAGCGTTTTTTTGTGTTAAGTGGCGATGCAGATGGTAACATTTTTCAGGGCAGAAAGAAGCCTTGAGTGCACGCCCTTGCCAAAGAGGCGGGTCACCTTCACTGGTTGGCGGCTTAACACCACTACCCTGTAATGGCCGGTCGCAACCATGTCTGCTATCTCCTCTGCCACAGATTTCTTCCGTTCTTTGAATATGTAATCAACTCTGTCCGGCTCAAACCCATTGTCTATGAGGTGCTGGCGAATAGACTTGAGGCCTTCTTCACGCTCTGTCAGTTCTTTGGATAAAGAGGCAATCGGACCCTTCATTTTAGACAGCTCAGGAGAGGCGCCCATGTCTACACTGGGCAGCGCAGGGTAGGCGTTGAATAAAGTAATCTTTGCATCTTTTACGTGGGAAAAAACATTCACCACAAAGTCGAGAGCCTTTTCTTCCTGGGTGGCGAAATTGTAAGGGACCAATACTTTTATCGCGGCCATGTGTTTCTCCTTTCAACCCGTAAAGGTTTTTGTTATGTATATATTTTTAGCCTACCAGGCCCTGGGCCATGGCGAATATGCTAAACTACTAATTGGGGCCCATTATGAATGTATTTTTGCCCCTTTTGTCAAGGCCAAAAGGCAAACTAGAGATGAGAGAAAGGAGTTAATCAATGGCAACCCTAATGCCGAAGGGAGAAAAGCTAAGGAAGGCCGTGAAATGGATTTCTGAAATGCTCCAAGAAAACCCGCAAAAGACGCCTAGAGACATGATTCCCTTAGCTTCGGAAAAATTTAACCTCTCCCCTAAAGAGGAGAACTTTCTTGTATCGTTCTACACCGAAGACAAATGCCACGACAGTAAAAAGACTGCCTCATAGCTCCAAGAGGTCTTTTTTGCGAGCTTGTTTCGATAAGGTTCTGGATATGCCAAGCCACGCACGGAAAAGCGGCGGCATGGCTACTGCTGGCAGAATAAGAGGCATCCACGCGCCAGGCACTTTCCTGTTGATATAACCTATCCAAAAGGTAAGGACAGCGAGAAAGCAAAGGGCTGCGAAAATCAGTGTCACCACAACCTTTGCGATGCGGGATATTGCCACCCTGGATGAAAGTGTTCGCTCGTGTCTCACAGGGTCCCTTCCTTGATTTTTTGGCTTAGGAATTCCACCTCTTTTCTGATCTTGGACTCCGCTCGAATCTTTTTCTCCACCGTTTCAAAGGCATACAGCACCGTGGAGTGGCTGCGGTTAACTGCTCTAGAGATGGTCTCTAAAGTTTCTTCGGTATGTGTTCTGCATAGGTAAATAAAAATATTCCGTGGATGTGTATGAATCTTCTTGCGGGATTTTGAGGCAAGGATTTGTGGACTGATTTTGTAGTATTTGCACACCAGTTGCCTTATTCCTTCCATGTCCGCAAGATCACCCGGGCTGGTCAAATATCTTAGGACCTCCCTGGCAAGATCTTGGGTTATTCTTTCATGGAGCAGTTCAGATTTGGCCTTCAGACAGTTCAGTGCGCTTTCCATCTGCCTGATGTCCTTTGTCAATTTCTCCGCAAGCAATTCTGCTACAGGCCCTGGTAAGGAAAGTTTCAGTTCAGAGGCCTTTTTTCGGATTATTTTTACCCTGGTTTCAAAGTCTGGTCTCTCTATGGTGGTGACAAGCCCGCCGGTTAGCCTAGATGATAAATCTTGGGACAGCGAGGGAATGTCCTTGGGAGGCAAGGAACTTGTGAATATGATCTTTTTCTTGTCATTAAATAGGGCATCCAGGGTATGACCCAGTTCCATTTGCGTCTTTTCTTTACCACTTAAAAAATGCACTTCTTCCAACAACAGGACATCGCACGCCTGGCGGTATTTTTTCTTGAATTCCTCAATTCGTCCGCCTCTAAGGCAGGAAATCATCTCGTTAGTGAAATCCTCAGCTGTTATATAGTATACCCTTTTGTTGGGAAAACACTCTAGGATTTTACGGCACATGGCTTGAGACAGATGGCTTTTACCCAGCCCGGTACCGGCGAGCATAAGCAGGGTATTGTAACCCCAGGCAAAGTCTTGCGCCATGGCCTTAGAAGCAGAGTAAGCAAATTCATTGCAGGGTCCTACTACGAATCTCTCAAATGTGAAATTGCGGTTGAGGTTGATATACCCCCGTGGAGGGCGTGTGCCCATATTCGGTAGACACAACTGCTGGGGCATTTCATTGGGTAGTGTTAATAGCTTGTCGGGGGGGCTGGACTGAACCCTAAATTCTATTTTTGTGGCACCAATTCCGGCTTTGTCCAGCTTCTGAGCAATAAGTCCTCTGTAATTCTCTGCCACCCAGTTTTTTGAAAATCTATTGGGGCAGCCCAGCACAATGGTACCGTTGCGTCTTTCAACCAGGCTTAGAGGACTAATCCAGAGAGAGAAGGTATTCTTGGGAAGCTCCGCACGAAGTTCATTTTTGATCTCTTCCCAGATCTCTTTCATAGGACCTCCTGTCTCAATGGTAATGGTGCAGTTTGTGGTTTAGAGAAGCCAAAGCCGAAGTTGAGGGAAATACTATATCGGCTGCCAACAGGAGGCACTTGTATAGAAACGTTGATCTTATGTCAAAGGGGTAAGTCCCAGAGTAAAACTTAAGTTGCATGTAGATTTCGACAATGGCTAACCTATAACTATGCAAAGGTTTTTTTGGGGGGCTCTCATAACCTGTTACAGTTAAAGGAGAAAAGAAGATCGGCCAAACCCTTCGTCATAAATAGGGGTTAGGCCCCTCGACCGTCTTTGTTAAATATTTTTTCAACAATGTTGATCTCAAAAATTCTTCTGATTTCTCCTTTTTTCTCAAAAAATCATTTTTTTTGTATGAATTTTTCGGATTTCGCCACAGAGTGGTCCAAAGTTTTCTTAATGATTGCTTAATTATGGTAAGAAAATTTTCACAAAATTAGAAATTTCACCGAAAACGTGTCCTAGAAATAAGGTGTTTTACGGAGCGAACTCAAAAATCTCACGAGGCGCAAAAGGGTTTGCGCGCCAGGCCCTATCTGTGTTATTTGGATTGACAGGTCTCTGTGGTCTGATCAATCACGGATGGAGGAGAGATGAGAAAGATCAATGTTGCTGTTATTGCGGGGGGGTGGTCCTCTGAGAGGGAGGTGTCCCTCAGCAGCGGGCGCACGGTAATGGACAACCTTCCACGGGATAAGTACTTGGTCCGGTTTTACGACCCAGCCAAGGAACTCGGGAAACTGATTGAGGAGGCTAGCGCCATTGACATTGCTTTTCCCGTTTTGCATGGCAGATTCGGGGAGGACGGCTGTATCCAAGGGATGCTCAAGATTCTAGGCATTCCTTTTGTGGGGTCAAGTGTGCTGGCAAGCGCGCTTGCCATGAATAAGAAGGCGGCCAAAGAAATATACAGGGTGGTGGGGCTGGATGTGCCAAAAGACATAGTGATCAGAAAGGGAGAACTTGTAGACGGGCAAAAAATTATCTCGGAGCTGGGCCACAGGGTTATGGTCAAGCCCGCAGTGGAGGGGTCAAGCTATGGGATGTCATTGTGCACGGGGGAGGAGGATATAGTGGCGGGGGTGAAGAATGCCTTGGAGCTAGATGACGAGGTGTTGGTTGAAGAATATGTGGAGGGCACTGAGGTGACCTGTTGCGTAATGGGCCGCAAAGATCTGAAGGTGCTCCCTTTGATAGAGATACGGCCCGGTCCTTCTTACCCTTTCTTCACGTATGAAGCGAAGTATGAGCCGGGGGCAACTGAAGAGATATGCCCAGCTCCCATCGAGCAGAGCGTATGTGCGAGGGTGGAGGAAATGGGTAAGCTCGCACACAGGGCGCTGCGGTGCAGAGTATGGAGCCGCACAGATATGATAATAAGCGGAGGGCGTATTGTAGTGCTCGAAACAAATACTATTCCCGGAATGACGCCTAATAGCCTGTTTCCAAAGGCGGCAAGGGCAGGGGGTATGAGCCTTTCAGACCTTGTGGACAAGCTCGTGCAATTGTCTCTAGAAGACTCAGCAGATTCTTGGTAGTTGCTCTCCAGCGAGCATGGCCACTATCCTAGTCCCCCCCACCCGGGTCCGCAACAATACCCTTGGAGCATTGTCCTCCACTACGTTGCCGATTATGGCAGAATTTTTTCCGAGACTATTTTCCCGCATCAATTTCAACACGTTATCCGCATCTTCTGGCGCTACGAACACAAGAGCTTTCCCTTCGTTTGCGATGTACAGAGGATCTAAGCCCAGTATCTCACAGGCAGACTGAACTTCTTTCCTTATAGGGATCTTGTCTTCAAAGAGTTCTATACTGATGCCCGATTGCTCTGCAATTTCATTCAGAGCCGATGCTATACCCCCTCTTGTGGGATCTCTCAGCACATGGATCTTGTCTGATCCCGATAGTATTTCAGCCACGAGTGAATTCAGGGGGGCGGAGTCGCTGGTAAGCTCGCTTTGGAGATCTAGTCCTTCACGGTGAGTAAGTACGGTGATCCCATGGTCGGCTATTGGCCCGTTTATCAGTATCAGGTCGCCAGGTTTCGCGTTGTGTGCCCCAACGTCGAGTCCGTCTGGAACAAGGCCTATGCCTGAAGTATTGATGAATATCTTGTCAGCATGTCCTCTGGGCACGACTTTCGTGTCCCCGGCTACTATCTTCACCGCTGCTTGCCGTGCCGATTCCGCCATAGAACGGGCAATACGATCCAACTGATCCAAGGGAAATCCCTCCTCCAGGATAATGCCGGCGGTTAGATACATGGGAGTTGCTCCTTGCATGGAAAGATCGTTCACTGTGCCGTGAACTGCAAGAGATCCTATATCCCCTCCGGGGAAAAAAATAGGATCTACCACATAGGAGTCTGTGGTCATCGCAATTGAAGAATGAATAGAAGGTAAAACGGCACTATCGTCCATCCTGGCCAGAAGTTCGTTGTCAAAATGTTTCAAAAAGATTTTTCGGATCAATTCTTGGGAGGCCTGACCCCCGCTGCCATGGTCAAGGGTTATTTTTTGGATTTCCATCTTCCTCTCCTCGTAAGAGCTAAAGGGAAAACCCCATGTTCGTCCCTGTGATGGGAGGGCCGCCCAAAGCCTTTGTCCTTGAATGGCCCTTGAACCAGAAATGAAACGGGTCTTGGCGACAATCTCAGGGTAAAATAGGGAAGGGGGCTAAACGGTGTCAAGGCAAAAAGACAACAAGTTGTTCCACGTGGAACATTGCTTTGAACTTTTCAAAGTAATGTTTTTGTGTTATCCAAATCGATGATATGGCGGTGAGCTCGGTCGCAATGGCCTCAACCGAATGGAGTGATGGAAAATGGTGGGCCGCAGCCTGGATATTTTCCCTTAGTGGAAGGCGAGTCGGGACAAAGTTTGGGGCAAAATTACACCTGCCGCTATTAGGATATGGGCAAGATTATTTGTATTGCTAATCAGAAGGGTGGCGTGGGAAAGTCTACAACTGCCATAAATTTGGCTGCTTCTCTTTCGGTAGCACAGAAGAAGTGCCTCCTGGTGGACTGTGACCCTCAGGGAAATGCTACGACCGGTCTCGGCTTTGATAAGTCCAGCTTGAGTCACGGAGTCTATGATCTTTTGATGGGAGATGGTTGGGGCAAGGGCTTCATCAAGCCGACGGTGTTGCCTGGTCTTTTCCTGATAGGGTCCACAACGAGCCTGGTGGGGGCAGAAGTAGAAATCGTGGGGCTTCCCTACAAGGAATTCAGGCTTAGGGACAAGCTGCGGCAGATCAAAACGGAGTATGACTTTATATTCATCGACTGTCCCCCTTCTCTGGGGTTTCTTACCATAAATGCCCTGGTCGCATCCGACGAGGTGCTGGTGCCTCTTCAGTGTGAGTATTACGCCTTAGAGGGATTGTCTCAACTCATAACTACTATACGGGCAGTAAGAAAATCCTTGAATCCTGG
>JALVSJ010000264.1:2302-5213 GCA_027024445.1 Desulfobacterales bacterium | reverse complement strand
TCAACTCGCCTACCACCCTGACCGCCTCACATATCCTGTAAGGCGTGTTGGTCCCAAGGGTAGCGGCAAGTGGGAACGTATCTCATGGGATGAGGCCCTGGATAGCATTGCAGAGAGGATTATGCGCTACAAGGAGCAATATGGCGCAGAGTCTATTGTGATGGGCTATGGCACGGGACGTGAAAACGAGGCAGTGATATACCGTTTCGCCAATCTGTTGGGCACGCCCAACGTGTTGACAGCCGGGCATTTCTGCTATGGCCCAAGGGTGGCAACAGGCATCATCACCTGTGGCTCAAACCCGGTGGTAGACTATGAGAACTACCCGCGCTGCATAATGGTTTGGGGAAACAACATCGTGATCAGCAACCCTGATGAATACAAAGGCGAGCCTTTCTCTGTGGCTGTGGACAAGGGGGCTAAGCTCATTGTTGTAGACCCCAGGCTGACCCGTATAGCAGCCCGGGCCGATATCTGGCTACAATTGCGACCAGGGACCGATACAGCCCTTGCCCTTGGTATGGCCAATGTGATCATCCAGGAAGGACTGTATGATGAAGAATTTGTGCAGAACTGGGTACATGGATGGGATGAGTTCGTAAAACGGGTGGGCGAATATCCCCTTGAGCGAGTGGAGCGCATCACCTGGGTGCCAAAGGAAAAGATAGCCCAGGCCGCTCGCCTCTATGCCACCACCAAGCCTGCAGGAATACAGTGGGGAGTGGCCATCGAGCAGCAGGTAAACTGCGCCGATAATGACAGGGCTCTCATCGCCCTCATGGCAATCACAGGGAATCTTGATAGACGTGGGGGCCAGGTACTGTTCAAACCGCCAAAGATAAGGACCGTGAGCCAGTTCGGGGCCCACAACATGCTCCCAAAGGAGCAGGCCGCAAAACGACTTGGGGGAGATCGCTTCCGGCTGGCGGGAAACTTTGCCATTATTAATCCAAGGTGCGTGTGGGATGCCATATTGGAGGGAAAACCCTACCCAGTGAAGATGCTTTTTTTCATTAGCTCTAATCCCCTTCTTACCAGGGCCAATGCGCGCTACGTACGCAAGGCGCTTGAGGCAGTGGAGTTCATGGCAGTGGCTGATTTTTTCATTACCCCTACGGCGGAGCTGGCAGATATAGTGTTGCCTGCTGCCACCTGGCTTGAGATGGACTACGTGGGAGATTTTTGGAAACGTCATGGATACCTACTGCCCAGAAGAAAGGTCATTCAGGTCGGTGAATGTCGGTCTGATCACGAGATGCTAAATGATCTTGCCCATAGGGTGGGGCAGGGCGAGCACTGGTGGGAGAACTTTGAGCAGGCCCTTGATTGGATACTGGAGCCGATGGGCCTCACTTGGAAGCAATTCAAGGAAATGGACTATTTGAGAGGCGAGGTAGAATACGAAAAGTACAAGAAAAAGGGCTTTTCAACCCCAACAGGAAAGGTTGAGCTTTATTCCACGTTACTGGAGAAATGGGGCTATGATCCGCTGCCCCAGTACCGCGAGCCACCTGAGAGCCCATACAGCACACCCGAGCTTCATGAAAAATACCCCTACATACTAATAACCGGGAGACGTCTGCCTGGCTTTTTCCACACAGAGAATCGTCAACTCCCATGGATGAGGGAGCTCCACCCAGATCCCGTGGTGGAAATCCACCCCGATACTGCCATGAAAGAGGGCATCAATGAGGGTGATTGGGTAATTATTGAAACACCAAGGGGGAAAGTGAGGCAGCGGGCAAAGCTCTTTTCAGGCATGGACCCTAGGGTGGTATCCGCAGAACATGGATGGTGGTTTCCGGAAAAGAAAGATCCTGGTCACGGATGGGATGAGTCAAATATCAATATCCTCACAAGCAATGAGTATGAAAACTGTGATCCTGCAATGGGTGCTACCCATGTGCGGTGCCTGCTTTGCAAAATTTATCCGGAGGAAAGGAGCAAGGAAGCAAGGAGATAGGAGTCAGGAGACAGGAGGAGGCTTGCATGAATCAGTATAAGCTTGTGATTAATGAAGAGGTATGCTGGGGATGCAGGACCTGCGAGGTGGCCTGCAAGCAGGAACTAGACCTCCCCGTGGGGATCCAGCTCATAAAGGTGGTTGAGGATGGTCCACGGGAAGTGGATGGGAAACTCGAATTCCTTTTTCGTGTTCATGTATGTCAACATTGCGAGGATGCACCTTGTGCACAGGTGTGTCCAGAGGAAGCAATCAAGAGAAAAGATGATGGCATAGTTGTTCTTGACCAAGACAAATGTGTGGGATGCAGACTGTGCGTTGAGGAATGCCCCTATGATGCAATTGCCTTTGACGAGGATAGAGGCGTGGCGCAGAAATGCAATCTATGCGTTGAAAGGGTAGACAGGGGGCTTCTGCCAGCTTGTGCGGATAATGTGTGCTTGGGCCACTGTATTGACTTTGCTTCGTTTTAAGTGTAAAGACTCCTTAAATTACCTCTAAACTCAGTTGTCTTGTCAAACCAAACAGCTTAACTACATCCTAGGTGTCGGTTAGAAGCAATTACCAGTTGGCAAAACTATCTTTTCCCATCTTTCTTTGAACCTAACGTTAATATCATCATTTTTGACAGGGATTCCAGGTAAGGAATCATATCCGGTTGCTAGCTCTTTAAGCTAACTCATTGTTCTTAAGTACGAGCAAGTACGGGAAGGTGTGGAGCTGGTTACCCTATCAACTATCCACCAACATTGGGTCAAGGTAAAGCACAGATCGGTGAGGTGATTAGACTTCCATTTACAGGCCGAGGCGTGTCATTGGCCAGCATACAAAAATAAGCCCAACAACTGCTAAAAGAATTTGTCCGTTTGTTGACTTAGGTCAATTTCTAGTATTCCGCTAATGATTAATATTGCCACAATGTGGGCTCAGCCCAAGTCTACTTTCTGC
>JALVSJ010000264.1:0-2292 GCA_027024445.1 Desulfobacterales bacterium | reverse complement strand
TTGAAAAAGGGGGTGAGAACTGAAGCTTTTCAGTAAAATTTTGGAGCAATTGTCTTTTATGAAAGGAGGTTTTCTCCATGATTAGCGGAAGATTGAAAGCCTATTTCCTCATCGCCATTTTTGGTGCCCTGGCGGTGGCATTAATAGGGTACTACTATACGGCCAAGGATCTTCCTCCCTATCCAGGGAAAGTGGTCTCGGAGACCGGAAAAGTCCTGACTACGGAGGAAGAAATCTACGAGGGCCAAGCTGTATGGCAGAAGTATGGGCTCATGGATCTTGGAAGTGTATGGGGGCATGGTACCTACCGGGGGCCAGATTTTACCGCCCAAGCGCTCCACAACATGGGGCAATTCATGAGAGAGAAGATGGCACTGGACCGATTCGGCACCTCTTATGCCTCGCTGAATGATGAGCAGAAGGGGGCGGTTGATGCGGTGGTTATTAAACAAATAAAGACCAACAGATACGATAAGTCCACTGATACACTTACTCTCACATCTTTGCAAGAAGCTGCCTTGATAAAGCTTCGTGAATTCTATGACAACCTTTTCACAAAAGGGGATCCCAAAGGTCCCATTCGGCCGAATGTCATAAAGGATCCCGAAGAGCGCAAAGCCCTGGCAGATTTCTTTTTCTGGACAGCGTGGTGCGCTGGGACCATCAGGCCAGGCGATGAGCACACTTACACTAACAATTGGCCACATGACCCGTCTGTAGGCAACACTGTTTCAGGAAAATCTATTGTGTGGTCAGCAATCTCGCTGGTAGCCTTTGGAATAATACTTGGCTTAATGATCTTTCTGTTTCATAGATACGGGTTCAATCAGGGCTCTTTACCGTATAAGGAGGGCGTGGCAGAGCAACTGGCTGCAGCAAAGATTTCACCCAGTCAGAAGAAAACTGCCAAGTATTTTCTTGTGGTTGCTGCGCTATGGTTCCTTCAAGTGAATATGGGGGGGCTAATGGCGCACTATACGGTGCATCCTGATTCCTTTTACGGATTGGGATTCGTGGCAAACTTCATCCCTTACAACTGGGTGAAGACATGGCACTTGCAGCTCGCCATTTTCTGGATAGCAACGGCCTGGATAGGAACCACACTTTTCGTCTCCCCACGCGTGGGCGGAAAGGAGCCGGGAGGACAAGGGTTCCTGGTGGATGCGCTTTTTGTGGCTGTAATTATTGTTGCGCTCGGGAGCCTGCTAGGCGAAGTCCTGGGGCTCAAGGGGCTCATGGGAAAGGCCTGGTTCTGGCTGGGACACCAGGGATGGGAATTCCTGGAGTTGGGAAGATTGTGGCAGATTCTTTTGCTGGTTGGCCTTATTTTGTGGCTGTTCCTGGTGGTTCGTGCGCTTAAGAGCCATTTTGCACCGGGTCAGGATAAATGGGGCTTGCCGCACTTTCTGGCCTACTCAGGAATTGCAGTGGTCGGGTTCTTCTGTTTTGGGCTCTTTTATGATCCACACACCCACCTGACAATTGCGGACTTTTGGCGTTGGTGGGTGGTACACACATGGGTTGAAGGAGCCTTTGAGTTCTTTGCCTCGGCTGCCATTGTCTTTGTGCTTGTAAACCTGGGCATGGTCGATCTCAAGGCCGGGTTGAGGACGGTTTACTTCACGGTAGCACTGGCCCTGGGTTCTGGCATTATTGGTGTGGGACACCACTATTACTGGTGGGGTGAGCCCTCATTCTGGCTAGCCCTTGGTTCAACCATTTCTGCAATGGAGCCGGTGCCGATTCTTCTTCTGTTGGCAGAAGTGTGGCATGGCCAGAAGGCCATACTGAAGGCGGGGAGCAACTTCCCGTATAAGTACCCTTTGATGTTCTTGATGGCATCTGTGGCCTGGGAAGTCCTTGGTGCCGGAGTAATGGGTCTATCCATTACCACACCTGTTGTTAACTACTATGAACATGCCTCTTATCTCACGGTGAACCATGGCCACACCGCCCTTTTTGGTACTTATGGTATGCTGGCCATCGGGCTCCTGCTTTTCTCCATGCGCGGCCTGGTTACCGAGGAAGGTTGGAGTACACGGCTGCTGAAGGTCTCCTTCTGGAGTGTTAATATTGGGCTATTTTTGATGTTCGCCGGGACGCTTCTTCCTGTCGGTATCCTTCAGGCGCTTGACAATATCAAGTACGGGTTTTGGCATGCACGCTCTGCGGAGTTCTGGTTCAGACCTGTGATTCAGGTCATTGGTCAGACTAGAATGGTGCCTGACTTTCTCATAATCTTTCCGGGCGCAGGCAGTTTGTTGCTCTTTATGCTCAAGGCCCTAACCAAAC
>JALVSJ010000263.1 GCA_027024445.1 Desulfobacterales bacterium | reverse complement strand
GGCATATTTGAGGTTCTCTCCTACTCTGAGGGCATCAAGAGGCTGACCACGTCGAGGGCCAAACCGAGTGACATTAAGGCCCAGGCCCTCAAAGAAGGGATGGTAACCTTACGGGACAATGCCATTAGAAAATTGCTGGAAGGGAAAACCACATATGAGGAAGTGCTCAGGGTGACCTGGGCAGAATCAGAGAGTTAGGGATGTTGGTCCGTCTTTGTATTTCCAACTTTGCCATCATCAGCCACCTCGAGATAGGCTTTCACCCAGGCCTAAATATACTTTCGGGAGAGACGGGGGCAGGCAAATCAATTATCATCAATGCGGTCAACCTGCTGCTTGGCGGGCGTGCTTCATCAGAGCTCATACGGGAAGGAGCGGACGAGGCCCGCGTAGAGGGCCAATTTCACGTACCTGTTGACTCTCCCATCCGGGAAATGTTGGAAAAGATGGATATCCCGTTTGATGGTGAGATAATCATCAAACGTACAATATCCAGAAAAGGCAAAAACCGCATAACCATAAACGGATCCATTGCCTCCCTGAGTATGCTATCTCACCTGGGGCCCAGGCTCATAAGCATATCCGGACAGCATGCAAATCAAGTGCTTTTGAACCCCGACAATCATTTATATTTGCTTGATGATTTTGCAAACCTAGGCCACCACAGAGAGGCCGTGGCCGAGCGTGTCAGAGAATTCAAACAACTAAGCAGCGAAATAAGCCGCCTGGCTGAAGAGATATCAAGGGCAGAAGAGAGGCAGGAGCTTGCAAGGTTCCAGGCCGAAGAAATAGACCGAGCGGGACTGCGGCCCGGAGAGGACAAAGAGCTTGAGGAGGAACGAAAGAAGATCAAATTTGCAGAACAGCTTTTCAGGATAGCCGGGGAGTGCTACGGGATCCTCTACGATGATGAGGATGCTGTGATTTCCCGGATCTCCCATTGCATCCGGGAGCTGGAAAGGGGAACACAGATTGACAGAACTCTCGAAGGAGCCGTGCACAGCCTTACTGTAGCAATGGCGGAGGTAGAGGAAGCTGCCTATGGGTTACGGGATTACGCAGAAGGCGCCCAATACGATCCTGACAGGCTCACGCAAATAGAAGATAGGATTTACCTGCTAAACCAGTTAAAGAGAAAATATGGCCCAAGCCTGGAAGATGTTTTGGCTTACAGAGAGGGGCTGTCAGATACCATGGAAGGCATCGCGCAAAAGAAGAATCTCCTGGCTGAAAAACAAAAGGCACTTGAGGTAATCCGGGACGAGGTGAGCCAAAGGGCAATGGATCTATCGCGCAGGCGCAGGGAGGCTGCAAGGAAGCTGGAGAGTGCCGTGGAAGAGGAATTGAAACAACTTCATATGAAAGGCACTTCTTTCAGGGTTAGATTTGGTGCTCCGGTAGACCAGAATAAAGGCAGGGCGAGCTTGGCAGTTGATCAAATCCGGGAAGAAGGAATCGATGAGATTGAATTTATGATTTCACCTAACGTGGGAGAGCCCCTGAGGCCACTGGCCAAGATCGCCTCAGGGGGAGAGCTCTCCCGGATAGTCCTTGCACTGAAGTCCATTCTGGCCCGGATTGGCTCTGTGGAGACAGTGGTATTTGACGAGGTGGATGCCGGCATTAGTGGGGCAACGGCGGATATAGTAGGGGAGAAGCTATTGGCCCTTTCGGAAAAACATCAGGTCCTGTGTATCACCCACCTGCCTCAGATTGCAAGCAAGGGACAGGCCCATTTTCTTGTAAAAAAACAGGTGAAAGGAGGGAGGACTCAAACGACGATCGTAGAGTTGGATCGCAAGGCGAAGATCATGGAGATTGCACGTCTGCTGGGAGGAAAGGAGATTACGGATAGAGCGATTTCAAGGGCAGAGGAAATGGTCCGCTAGTCAACACTGACTATTCTTTGCCCCGGCTTGAAGCCATCTCCTCTAATGGGTACGGTAAAAGAGGTAGTCTCCCTTACTTCAGTTACGCGTATCTTACCAATCTTTTTCCAGGACACGAGGAACTCACGGCCGTCTCTGGACTTAATCTTCTCGCTGCCCCCAAATACATCGAACCGGTACCCCACCTCAACCCCAACGTCGGCCCCCGCGTTGATCTCTATCCGTTTGCCAACAGACAAAATTCTGCCTTCCCATGGTTCAGAGTCAAGGGCCTCTTCAATGGGCTTAACGGCATTCTTTACGAGCTTAGGTAATATTGTACGGAGGAGTTCCTCCCGCATCCATTTCCTGTCTGTAAACTCGTCCTCACCCAGGTCTATACTGACCCCACCACTTTCCACATGATTGAGGATCACTGTCCCGTTTTGAGGGTCGATAAGATTAAAGACAATGGCTACCTGATAATAAGCCACAGCGCTGCGCAGCGGCCAGATGCCCTTGAGTTTTTCTTCCCTTTCGATGGGACTGATGGTGGCCGTTAGCACTACATTAATTCCCTTTTTCCTGGCCTCTTGGAGCAGTCCTTTATCAACCACAACACCATAGGAGGACCCGGAAGCCATTTCAATGCCCGAGATGTTGGCAGGAGCATTGAACAACACAACTCTTTTTGTGGCTGACAGCTTCTCAATCAACGTATCTTTCAGGTGTTGCTCCACCTGTTTCCCAAATCCTCCTTTATCGATAAGGTCAGTAACAAGAACCCTTTTCTTAAGAAACGATTTTTTTGGGCCGAATGGATGCAGGACGAAGGATGTGATCCCGCATCCACTTAAAACAAGTGCTGTGGATAAAAGAAAAAAACAAAACAGAGTAAATAGCTTTTTCATTCTTTAGTCCTAAGTTAGTAAAAACTCCTTGTTCCCACGCCCGCCTGCCGCACGGGCAGACAGGCGCGACAGTAACCAAACTGATATCACTTCTTTGAGGAAATCACAAGGCAAGCTTGTTAGAAGCGTATTTCGAAGTTTTCAAATTCTCCGCTGTATGGCTCTGCAGACTCTATAACATTAGTCACACGGGCATGAGGAGGACCTTTGTGGCACCACTCAACGAGCTGCCGGACTTGCTCTTTAGGGCCCTCAGCCACCACTTCTACGTTGCCATCAGGCAAGTTTCTTACCCACCCTGTCACACCCAATGAATTGGCCACTCGCCTGGTGGAATCCCTGAACCAAACACCCTGGACCCTACCTTCAATGATCAGTCTGACCCTTACTTCAGCCATGGTTTTCCACCTCCACCAATTTCAAGAATTCTTCCTCATTCAACACCGTAACACCTTTTTCTCTGGCCTTTGCAAGTTTGGATCCGGGTGAGGCCCCCGCTACTACATAATCTGTTGCAGCGCTGACCGATGACGCCACTCTGCCTCCCAATCTTTCCACGAGTTCCTTTGCTTGTGAGCGGGTCATGCTGGACAATGTACCCGTAAATACAAACGTCTTCCCAGCCACCGGGGATTTGGCAGGCCGGGAAGGAGCCTCAATTTGGATCCCGCACTCAAGCAGTCTTTTGAGCTGACGGCGGTTGTCCTCGTCTTCAAAATAAGAGACTATACTTTGGGCAATCTCAGGGCCAATTTCGTCGATGGCCATGAGTTCCTCTTCAGTGGCAGAGGCCAGGGACTCTATGTTACCAAAGTGCTGAGCCAACACATTTGCTATGTGTTCTCCGACATGCCTGATACCCAGCGCGTAAATGAATTTCGCCAGAGTGGTTTTCTTGCTTTTTTCAATTGCCTCCAGGAGATTAGTGGCTGCCTTGTCGGCCACTTTGTCAAGCTTCAGCAGATCGTCTTTGGTCAGGGTATAAAGGTCTGCGGGTTCCTTTACCAGATCTTTTTCAATCAATTGGGTGATTAGTTTGTCACCCAGCCCCTCAATGTTCATTGCGCCTTTAGAGACGAAGTGTTTTAGAGCTTCTTTGATCTGGGCAGGGCAGTTGGGGTTAGGGCAACGTGAGGCCACCTCACCAGGCTTGCGAACAACCTCGGCCCCGCAAACCGGGCAGTTCTTTGGCATCTGGAATTTTTTTTCATTGCCTGTGCGTTTAGAAACGATAGGCATCACCACTTCGGGGATAACATCCCCTGCCCTTTGAACCAAAACGATATCGCCCTCACGAATGTCTTTTTTCTGGATCTCTTCTTCGTTATGCAATGTGGCTCTTTTCACCGTGACACCGCCTATCTCCACAGGCTCTAAGTGCGCTACGGGGGTGAGAACACCTGTGCGACCCACCTGCACTTCTATACGAATTAAACGGGTGGTTTCCTGATTTGGCTGAAACTTATATGCTATGGCCCATCTAGGGCTGCGGGCCTTCTCGCCGAGCCTTCTTTGAAGCTCTATGCTGTTAACCTTTATCACAGCCCCATCTATCTCATACGGAAAGGCTTCCCTGTCTTTCTCCAGTCTTTCACAGTACTTTACAGCCTCTTCAATGCTTTTACATAGCTTAATATACTGGCGATTCACCCTGAGTCCCCACTGCTGGAGAGCCATCATAAGTTCCATCTGCGTTTCAAAGCTTGCCCCGCGAACCTCACCGACTCCGTAGCAAAACATGTTAAGGGGACGCTTTGCTGTGACACGGGGGTCTAGCTGCCGCACGGAGCCTGCTGCTGCATTGCGTGGATTAGCAAAAGGGGGAAGGCCCCTTTCTATTCTTTCCCTGTTCAGTTTCTCAAAGGCCTCGATTTCCATGTAGACCTCCCCGCGGACCTCCAGCAACTCTGGTATGGGCCTTCCGTTTTTCCTTTCCATGAGAGCAAGGGGTACAGACAAGATGGTCTTTATATTGGCTGTGATGTCTTCTCCTACATACCCATCTCCTCTGGTAGAGGCCACGACCAACTTACCATTTTCGTAGACCAGTTCCACGGCCAGACCATCAATTTTTGGCTCAGCCGTATACTCTATACCAGAGCTCCGGCCCAGGAACCTCTTGACGCGACCGTCAAACTCCCTTAGTTCATCGGCACCAAAGGCATTTTCCAGACTGAGCATGGGCTGGCGGTGGGTTACCTGTGCAAAGGCCTCAAGAGGCTCAGCCCCTACGCGCTGAGTTGGAGAATCAGGTGTAATAAGCTCAGGATGGGCCTGTTCCAGCTCTACGAGTTGCCTGAACAGCCTGTCATACTCGGCATCTGAGATCTCCGGGTCGTCAAGAACATAGTAGCGGTAATTGTGGTAGCGGATTTTCTCCCGCAATTCCTCAATCTGCCTCTTGATGTCTTCCATTTTTTCTATCCCTCTTGAGTCGAGTA
>JALVSJ010000262.1 GCA_027024445.1 Desulfobacterales bacterium | reverse complement strand
ATTCGGGGTCCATGGCAAATCGTCAAACCTGGTGGCACAGTAAAAGGCTCCAAATGGGCTTTCTACGAAGGCGCTCCAATTCGTACTTGAATATTTATCCTTCCTCCAATAAATTGCCGATAATGCAAAAAAAGGAGGAAAAGAAGATGCCGCTGGCACCCTCTTCTCTGGTCAAGCTACTCATGGAAAAAGGGGTGAGCATCCCGCTCCCATCAAGCGTATATGTCGACCCACAAGTAAATCCAGAAATGGTATCAGGCAAAGGGGTGATCATCCATCCTGGATGCAGGATCTATGGGTCGAAAACCGTGATCATGGAGGGTTGTGTCATAGGCGGAGAGGGTCCGGTAACGATCCGTAACTGCCAGCTTGGCAGGGGTGTTAAGTTGGGCTCCGGGAGCTTTGAGGAGTCGTGTTTCCTGGACGGAGCTGCCATGGGGCCTGAAGCCCATGTCAGGGAGTGCTGCCTATTGGAAGAAGGGGCGAGAGGAGCACATAGTGTAGGTATCAAACACACCATACTCTTTCCTTTTGTAACCCTCGGGAGCCTCATAAACTTTTGCGATTGCCTCATGGCAGGAGGAACAGATGCCAAAAACCACAGCGAAGTGGGCAGCAGCTACATTCATTTCAATTATACACCAAATCAGGACAAGGCAACTGCTTCCCTGATTGGAGATGTCCCCAGAGGGGTCATGCTTAACCAGGCTCCCATATTCCTCGGTGGTCAGGGAGGATTGGTTGGGCCTGTGAGAATTGGATATGGAGCCGTAGTGGCTGCAGGGACAATAGTGAGAAAGGACCTCCTGGAGGAAAATATGGTTTTGTTGGGGCATCCTTCAGTTACGAAGAAGGTCCCGCGTCGCCTCGGTGTGTTTCCAAACATAAAGCGGATCATTGAAATGAATACGGTGTACATAGCGAATCTCATTGCGCTGCACCATTGGTATGTATTGGTGCGAAAGACCTTTCTTGCAGGGACGAGGATGGGTGAAGCAATCTATAATGGTGCGATTGATAAAATTGAAAGGGCTATAAGTGAAAGGATAAAGCGGCTTCAAGGAGTGGCCGAGCGAATGGACGAATCCATCGAGATCCTCTCAACCTCTTCCCCGAGCAAATCAGCAAACGCACTAATTCAAAAAAAGACAGAATTTCGGGGAAATTGGCCTCGAGTTCGTGACACCTTTGAGAAATGGATCCATACGATCCACAAGGATACCCACTATGAAAGATTCTGGCAGAAGGTGGAACATGCAGCCACTGAATTGGGGGAAGACTACATCCAGGTGATAAAGTCCCTGGCTGCTGATGAGGCATCAGAAGGGACCGATTGGCTTCAGGGAATAGTTGACCGGGTCACCCAGGAGGTTTGGGCAGCGTTACCTTCTTTTCACAGGAGGACAATGGGCTAATGGGGGAGCTTTTCGGTACGGACGGCATCAGAGGGATTGCCAATATCTATCCCGTGACACCCGAGATGGGGCTAAAACTGGGAAGAGCAGTTGCAGGATTCAGCGGGAAGGACGAGGTCAGGGCTGTTGTGGGTCGGGATACGAGGCTATCCGGGCCCATGCTGCAGCGCGCCCTTGAGGCGGGTCTCATGAGTGAAGGGGCTGAAGT
>JALVSJ010000261.1 GCA_027024445.1 Desulfobacterales bacterium | reverse complement strand
CCAGAAAGCATGCCGTGGAAAGCACTGTTATTGGAGAGTACAATGATTCAGGCTACCTGAGGCTTGATTACAAAGGCAAGACTTGCGCATACGTACGAATGGATTTACTCAAGTCAGACTTTCCCCAGTGGGAGTTTGATGCCGAGTGGACTCCTCCTCGGTTGAGGGGCCTGTCAGAGCCCGTCATCACCGAACCTGAAGATCACGGCGCCCTGCTCAAAGACGTGCTGGAAAGACCCAATATATGTGCCAGAAACTGGATAGCCAGGCAATACGATCATGAGGTGCAGGGGGGCAGCGTAATTAAGCCCCTGGTGGGTAAAGGACGCGATGTTCCTTCTGACGCGGCAGTTATCCGTCCTGTTCTTGAAAAGAACAGGGGTATTGCGGTGTCCCAGGCATTAAATCCATTCTATTCCATGATTGACACCTATGACATGGTGGCCACGACCATAGACGAGGCTGTCAGGAAGGTGATTTCTGTTGGTGGGGACCCTCAACACCTCGGCGGAGTAGATAACTTTTGTTGGCCCTCGGTTGAATATGACCCTGTGGAAAACCCTGATGGGAAATACAAGGCTGCCCAGCTTGTCCGTGCAAATTGGGCGCTGAGGGACTATTGCATGGCATATGGGATACCCCTTCTATCTGGAAAAGACAGCATGTACATAGACGGAAAGGTAAGGGGCCCTTTTGGAGAGCGAAGAAAGGTCTCAGGGCTCCCTACCCTGCTGTTCACTGTTTGCAGCGTGATTGATGATGTGAATAAATGCATTACAATGGATACCAAATTCCCTGGCGACCTTATTTATGTGATCGGCCAGACCCGTGATGAATTGGGAGCAAGCGAATTTTATCAAAGGATGGGGTACATAGGCCTGAATGTACCCAGCGTTGATGCGAACGCACAGTTGCCCACTTATACGAAATTAGCTCATGCTATTGATAACGGGTTGGTTGCTTCCTGCCATTCCATAGCACGAGGGGGCCTCGCCGTGCACCTCGCATTGATAAGCATGGCAGGGGAATTAGGAGCGGATTTTTCATTGGATGAAGTTCCCAGCGAGCCCGGGTTGATGCCCTTTAAGGTACTCTATTCAGAGTCATCGGGCAGATTCCTTGTGACTGTTTCCCCCGAAAACAGGCAGGCCTTTGAACAGACCCTAGCAGGCTCGCCCATTGGCCTTGCGGGTACGGTAACCGCAGAACCCGTGCTCAAAGTAACCAGTAACGGAGAGACCATCATAAGAGAAAATATTAGTGATCTAAAATCTTCCTGGAAACGGCCTTTTGGAGACTTGATATGAGTGAGGTTAAAGCCCTGGTATTTACAGGATATGGCCTAAATTGTGATTATGAGACTGATTATGCGCTGCGCTGCGCAGGTGCGGACTCTCACAGAGTGCACATTAATTCCTTCATCTACGATGATGGCACCTCGGATAGACCTAGTCTTGATCGTTATCACATTATGGTCTTTTGCGGTGGCTTTAGCTGGGGGGATGATCACGGTGCAGGTGTAATCATGGCCTCAAAAATGAGACGGCATCTTGGAGATCAGATTTCAGAGTTCATTGAGCAAGGAAAGCTCATCCTTGGAATTTGTAATGGCTTCCAGACCCTGGT
>JALVSJ010000260.1 GCA_027024445.1 Desulfobacterales bacterium | reverse complement strand
TGCCTACGCCGCAGGTGCCGCTATACTGAGCGACAATGCCCGGCGTCACAACTAACAGAGTGATTTTTGTGCAAATCAAAAACTAGAATTGCAATTTGCACATAAATCTGTTAAAAGAAGTTTATGATTAAACGCGAGATCACAAAGGAATTGATTGAATGTGCTGCCGAGTACCCCGTGGTCACAGTCCTGGGGCCTCGCCAGTCTGGCAAGACAACCCTTGTCCAGATGACCTTTCCAGATAGACCCTATTTCTCTCTAGAGGACCCTGACACGCGGATTGCTGCTCAAGCAGATCCTAGGAGTTTCCTGGGGCAAGTGGAGGGCGGTGCAATTCTGGATGAAATCCAACGCCTTCCCATTCTGCTTTCATACATTCAGGGAATTGTAGACAAAGCGAGGAAGCGGGGGATATTCATCCTTACCGGTAGCCATCAGCCGCGCCTCCACGAGGCCATTGCTCAGTCGCTGGCAGGGAGAACGGCAATACTTTCACTGTGGCCTTTTTCCGTATCAGAGCTCCGACATTACAAGTCGGACTGGAATGCATTTGAGCTGATCGTGAAAGGTTGCTTTCCTCGACTCCATGAAGAAGATCTTAGACCGCGAAGGTTTTTCAATAATTACCTTCAGACATATGTAGAACGTGACGTACGGGCCCTTATCAACCTCCGCGATTTGTCGCAGTTCCAGATGTTCCTTACTTTGCTTGCTGGCCGTATTGGGCAGGTGGTGAACCTTACCTCCCTTTCGAATGACGTGGGCGTATCTGCAACAACTATCAGGAACTGGCTTAGTGTGCTGAAGGCATCATATGTAGTATTCGAGCTGCCACCTTTTTTTGCCAATATCAGGAAACGTGTTGTCAAGTCTCCCAAAGTATACTTCACGGATGTGGGCTTGGCATCTTTCCTGCTTGGCATCCATACGGAAGAACAGGCCTCTCGGGACCCATTGCGTGGCAATTTGTATGAGAACCTGGTCATTGCTGATATCGTCAAAGGGGCCCTGAACAGAGGGATCAGGCCTGAAGTCTATTTCTTTCGGGACTCCCATGGCAATGAAGTGGACCTCCTTATCAGGGAAAACGGTCGACTGATCCCAGTGGAAATCAAGTCAGCAGCTACCTTCTCAACTGATTTCATAAAGGGGCTAAAGCGGTTCAAAGGCCTGGGACTAGACCATGTCGCGGCGGGCGCTATTCTTTATAATGGAGATCAGGCATTTAATATCCGTGGCGTCCGCATCATCAATCCACTTGACGTGGAGAACCTCTGGGAAACTCTCACCTTATTTGGCTAATAAGAGATAACCTAAGCAAAAAAGCGTCGAAAAGTTTGCGCTACCTTTCTATCCAAATTATTGTACAAATCCGAAATTATGGTTGTGATTTGGACAATAATTTCGTTATACGAGAGAAGTGGAGATCTGTGATAAGGCAATCCTGCACGCGCATGCGAGCGTCTAGTGGTCTTTGAGAGTGGGGATTCGGGGTCCATCTATTCTGCGTGCGGTTGCTGAGGAACTGTTTTGGAGTGTGGGGGGTAGGTTAGTTTGAGACTAATGGGATTTGGCGGGATTTAATGGGAATTAGTGGGATTTGCCCTGTAGTTTCAGGGTGTTACGT
>JALVSJ010000259.1:1048-1633 GCA_027024445.1 Desulfobacterales bacterium | reverse complement strand
CCTAACTCCTGACTCCTAACTCCCGTCCCTACGGGACGAGCTGATCGCTGAAAGCTGACCGCTGAGAGCTATATCCTGCTGCCCAGCCGCCTCGCCGCCAGGCTTCTCAGCTTTCGAGCTGCCTAACTGTCTCACTTTTCTTGCCTTTACGCATCGTTTCGGGCTAGAATATAGCCCATGGGAGGAATTCAATGAAAAAAATGATCAAAGCAGAAATTTATCATGACGGCGAGTTCTATTGTGCAAGGTGCCTAGATGCAGATATCTTTACCCAGGGCAGGACCCTAGATGAAGCCGTGGAGAATCTTAAGGAGGCTATTGCCCTTCATTTCTCTGATGACCCTAAGGCGGCCTCAGGTTTTGCTCCTAATCCTTCCCTCTTTACAATGATGGATCTGGGAGAGATCCGTGTCTAGTAAACTCCCAGTGGTCTCCGGAAAGACCCTAATCAAGTTTTTGCAATCACTCGGCTACGATGTGACTCGTCAGCGTGGAAGCCACGTGAGACTTGAAAAGAAAACTCATGCTGGAACGCATAGGATAACAGTGCCAAACCATGATCAAATAGCCAAAGGGACACTCAAT
>JALVSJ010000259.1:0-1038 GCA_027024445.1 Desulfobacterales bacterium | reverse complement strand
CTCTGCTAAACGCTGCATCTCCCCATGCCTTCATCAAGTTCCTCCTTCGCCAAAAAATGATCACCTGGACACCTAGGAAAGGATGACGCAGTGCCGGGGTCATTGAGTTCATTGGGTTTGTTGAGTGGAGCAAGAAAATGTGGGATAATAACAACTGCGATTTCAACGGTCATTCGATAAATACAGATAACAGAAAATGGAGAATCTAAAAATGCAAACTATTGAGATCGAACTGCCTGAGCAATTATACAAGGGCGTAAATGCTCTGGTAAAAAATGGCTGGTTCAGGGATGAAAATGAAGTCCTGTGTGAGGCCGTAAGGAAGTTTATCGAATCTTACCGCCCTGAACTGATTGAAAAATTCATCCTTGAGGACGTCCAATGGGGCCTCCATGGGGAGGAATAGGGTTGAACTAAAGGCTGTGTGCGACGCCGGCCCCATCATCCATTTGGATGAATTGCAAGTCTTACATCTGCTATCCGATTTCGACCGTGTACTGGTCCCAGCCCAAGTATGGCTTGAAGTAAAGAAGCACAGAGCTGATGCCTTAAATCACTCAGGAATCAAATTCGAGAAGGTCATTGTTGAAAACCCACCCAGTGGAGTGCTTTCTGGAATGAGCAAAGCCTTCGGGCTGGATGCCGGAGAGATAGAGGCACTCTCGGTCGCCCAGAGAAGCAGGAATTGCATTCTATTTACGGACGACGCCGCGGCAAGACTTGTGGCAAGTCAAATGGGTCTCAAGGTCCACGGAACTATCGGCCTAATTGTGCGGGCTATCCGGAGAAAGCGGCTTTCCGCTGGAGAGGTGGCGGACATATTAGCCAGTGTCCCACAAAAAAGTACTTTGTACATAAAGCCAGCGCTTCTTCACAAAATAATACAAGATATCAAAAGGGAATATCGTCTGTGAATCTTGAATAAACAGATTCCAATGCACAACCTTTCAGCTTAATCATTCCACAGGTCGACGAACTTTCTCTCCAACCAAAAAATAATCACCTGGACACCAAGGAAAGGATGACGCAGCCCCAGTG
>JALVSJ010000258.1 GCA_027024445.1 Desulfobacterales bacterium | reverse complement strand
AAAAGGTATTCAGAGTACTTACCTGTTTGGGCATCACTTGCTGCGCGAGAGTGTTCATGGTTTATATTTGGATGAAGAGGGAGAAATGGTTTAATTTTGGGCCTTTAAGTATCATTATTTGACACTCCTCGCAATATTTTTTGATTATCCAGGGCAAATACGGGGTCTTTGGGATTGAGGTTCTGACAAATTGACCACATCATGGCTAAATTTCAGCCACGAAAAATCCTATATGATCTCCGTTCTGTTGGATTCTAAAGGAAGTTTATCTGGAGACTCCGTACAGGCTGCTTTGCTGGTGGGTAAGAAAATTTGGGGTGGAATAACAAAAAAAAGAGCTGGCACTGAGATGTGCCAGCTCTATGGCTTTTCAGGTTTTAGCAACTGCAGGAGCTGCCGCAAGAGGCTCCTACAGCCAGGCTCGATTGGATTGAGAAGCCCGAACCAAATGGAGAATCAACAAAATCTACCTTAATGGGTTTTACCTGCTCGAACAACCCCCTGTCAATCACATAAGTGATCCCGTCTTCATCAAATACTTCATCATTTTCCCTTGGTTCATCCAGAACCATGCCCAGTGAGGGCCCGGCTCACCCACCCTGGGAGAGCATTATTCTAACAGGGGGAATTTCCACTCTGTCTTTCAGGAATTCCTTGATCATCTCCGTTGCCTTTTCTGTCACCTCAAACATTATTGCCTCCTATGTTTTTTGTTTAAGCGATTCCTTTTAACATATACATAGAACCACCCTTGTCAACCCTGTACTTAACGGACTGAATCAAAAGGGCTCCTCTTCCAGCCTTTGCCTCAACCAAATCAAGACCTTATCAAATTCTTTCTTCAATTCTGCCATCGCTTTACCACGGTGACTTACCCTATTTTTTTCTTCTCGAGACATCTCAGCAAATGTCTTGCCCAAAGGGGGATAGTAAAATACGGGGTCGTAGCCAAAGCCGCCTGAGCCTTTCATCTCTTCTGCAATAATTCCGTTGCATGTCGCTTCATAAATCAGCGCCGGCCCCCTGGGTACTGCAATGGCAATCACACATACAAAGGAGGCTTCCCGGTCTTTGACACCCCGCATGGCCTCCAGGAGCTTTCGATTATTGGCCAGGTCATCGGCACTATCACCCGCATATCTGGCCGAGTGCACGCCCGGCAAGCCCCCCAAGGCCTTCACCACCAGTCCTGAGTCGTCGGCAAGGGCGGGCATGCCCAAGATTCTGGCCGCGAATCGCGCCTTCTTAACTGCATTGTCTTCAAAAGTCTGCCCGTCTTCTTCTACTTCGGGCAGGGGGCCGAAATCTTCAAGGCTTTTTATCTCAATGTCAAAGTCCTTGAGTAACTCCCTGAACTCTGAGATCTTGCCCTGATTCCTTGTGGCTATTACCAGCGGTCTGTCCAGAGTCATCCAGTTCCTGCCTTAGATCGCACACGCCGAGTATCAAGAGAATAAAAAACGCCACGAAATTCGTTCCGTGGCAAAAGCAGATTACACTATATCATAAATAACAGCAATCTGTCACGGGAATTATCTCTAGATTAAATAGATAGAATCCGTTTCTTCAAATCCCCCTTAATCCCCCTTTTTCAAAAGGGGGAAATAGAGACCGAGTCTTACAGAGAGGAAGGA
>JALVSJ010000257.1 GCA_027024445.1 Desulfobacterales bacterium | reverse complement strand
AATCTGGCAGAACTGGGCAAAACTGCAAAACAAGTTATGGAAGGCTAATTGCCGTAGGTTTCCTTGACTCCGGCCTGAGCGGGTGCTAGGATACGATTTGAGGGCGTAAATCCTTAATTTTTATTGGCTGGCCGGAAATGACAAAGGTCCTTCATATTGGCGACCGCCTTAAGACAAAAGAGAGCAAAAAGAGGGCAGAACTGTACAGGGACAGGATGCGGTCTGTGAGACGGGCTGTGCAATGCGCTTTTTGCAATCTCAAGTGCAGTATGTGCGGAAGATATCTGAGAAAAGAAGAGGTGTCTCAGTCGTTGTTTTCATCCAGTGATGGGTTCAATCTGTGCGAGAGCTGTGGATCTGAGTTTGAGGATTTTATACGGATTTCAACTACCCAGAAGACTTCCGAGCTGTTTTGGCAGAAAGAGGCATGGCGCAAGCTTTGGTCTGCGTGGGTGGATTATCAGGAGGCGTTGAAAGCATTTAAGGACTCGCCCGAGTTTCAAAAATTGAATGAAGAGTTTGAAGAATAGCTACGTGATTTAAAGGGGGCACGTTATGTTTGGTATTGGGATGCCAGAGCTTATCATTATATTAATCATTATACTGATCATTTTCGGGGCCGGTAAGCTTCCAGAGATCGGAAGCGGAATTGGTAAGGGCATCAAGAATTTCAAAAAGGCAACACAGGAGGCCCAGGAAGAGCTATCCGCCCCTAAAGAAGACAAAGATAAAGGTTCTGAAGAGGAAAAATCTTGATGCCAGTTTCACCTAGAATGGGATGTCGTCGTCCGGAATGTCAGGAGGTTCATCCACTGGAAATTCTTCTACAGGACCTGCTGTTTCCCTCCTTCCCCCTCCAGGGCCTAGCATTTGCATGGTTTGAGCAACGATTTCAGTAGTATACCGTTTATTGCCGTCTCTATCTTCCCACGCTCGCGTCTGAATCCTTCCTTCTACATAAACCTGTCTGCCTTTGTGGAGGTATTCTCCGCATATCTCTCCCAGCCTTCCCCAGGCCACTATCCTGTGCCACTCGGTGCGCTCTTCTTTTCCCCCCTCTTTATTTGTCCAATATTCTTTTGTGGCTAGGCTAAAGGTAGCAACGGGTGTGCCGCTAGGGGTGTAACGGAGTTCAGGGTCTGCACCCAGGTTTCCAATGAGGATTACTTTGTTGACGCTAGCCATGGGAATCTACTCCTTTCTCCGATTTTCGTGAAGCAGCTTATTTTAGCTGGTTTTCCAGCACTAAACCAGAAATATCCATTCATACGTATCACACCAGTCCTTAGTGGATCAAGGGGTTTGTTAATGAGAGTCTCAACCTGGTTTTCGTTTGCAACTACTATTTCTTTATAGTAATGAGACTAGGCCTAGAGAAAAGGACGAGCGATAGATACAGTACCCAATTCAGTAGTCTCCAGGTGCGGATAATGCAGAAGCAAAGTGACCCAGAGAAATCGAACAACAATTTGTCTCATGGCAGTCAGTATAGGGGCGGGCTGATCCTTGCGTTGTCCTTCACGCACTTCATCCACGATATCTATTCGAGCTTCCTGTCTCCGCTTTTACCCTTGCTAATCAAGAAGCTCTCCATGTCTCTGTCAGAGGCTGGGTTTCTTTCCACAGTAATGCAG
>JALVSJ010000256.1 GCA_027024445.1 Desulfobacterales bacterium | reverse complement strand
TTCCTCAATGCCGGCCTTCTGTGTTGACCGAGCGCTTTGTGCTACAACTGGATTCGCCGAATTCCTCGGCCACCATTGCCTGAAGCCAATAAAACTTACCACAAAAAGACACGCCGCAGCAGCAACAGGCAACAGGATCTTCCTCCTCCACAGGGCTAGTTTCTGAAGAGAAAACTTGCCCTTGTCCCCTGAAATGGCGGCATTGATCCTCTGCCTCAGTACGGTGGCTTCAAAAGGGCTCAGGGTTGCCTTGGCAAGCTCATCCCTGCCAAGTCTCACCAGGGTCTGGAGTTGTTCCCTGTGAGCCCTACAGCCCGCACATCGGGAAACATGGTATTCCCATTCCTCCTCTTTATCTGGCGGGATCTCACCGAGTACCTCCAGATAGGCCAATTCCATATATTCTGAGCAGGGTTTCATCACACCACCTCCTTTACTGACCTTCCATCAGGTCCTTTAAGGAGCTCTGCAGGCTATGAATAGCCCTGAAGAGGTGACTTTTTATGGTACCTTCCGCCGAGCCAGTTGTCTGCGCAATCTCTTTTATCTTCATTCCCTCGATCACTTTCAAATAAAAGACAAGCCTTTGATTTTTGGGTAGTTTCATTATCGCACCATGGATCCTTTGCCCCATTTCTCTGCTCTCAAGCTCATACAGGGGGCTCGAATCGCTTCGCGCATCTTCCACTTCCATTAGTTTGTCCTGCTCATCGTTGCCCTGGCCAGCGGAAGGCCAAAAAGAAAACACTCTCTTCCACCTCTTAATACCTCTCGTTCGGTCAATACAGGTATTAACAATAATTCTAAAAAGCCAGGTATAAAAGGCCGCACCTTCGTTGAACTTTCCCAGATTTCGAAATGCCTTGATAAATGCATCCTGTACCGCATCCTTGGCCTCTTCGCGATCACCCGAGCACAGGGTATATGCCAGTCCAAAAGCCCTTTGGTAATATCGCCTGAAAAGCTCGTCCGTGGCAGACCTATCTCCGTTCTTGGCCCGACGGAGAAGGTCAATCTCACTCACATCTCCATTATAGAGCGCCGATGCCAATTCTTCCCACCGGCTCGCGGCCGCGCTGGCTGGTTCCGCCCCCACCAAGGTTCCTCAACTTACTCCGTCTTAAGAATCTATTGAAAAAGTCCTTTTTTCTGTCACTCCCGCGGAAGCCTGCCCGATTGTCAGGCGGGCGGGAGAGGCAACAAAGCCCAGCATTTTATACACGTTACATTATGGATCAGTAAAAAACCACCCAACCCCCCATGAGGGATTAGAGAAAAATCCGCTGAAGAAAAAGTGCGTCTCATCTGGCCAAACATAGGTGGCGGGCGGCCTCCGGAGCGGTCTACGAGGAGGTCTGCAAACAGGCGGTAAGGGATGCCTCCTCAAGCGATTGTGTCGCGCCCAATAAATATCTTCGCTGGCCCTATCGAGCATCCTGTCCAGCCGCCTGGCCTCCCATGGCTCTAAACAACCATCTCTCCATGCACGCCTTCTTGCCTTCCTGATTCTTCTTTCTTCTTTGAGAAGCCTGTGTCTTTCTCCTGGCGTTATCTGTCCAAGCCGTATGCCCTGATGTATCCGCCTCAGTTGCCGCGCCTGCCGCTTTGCTGTCCAGTCACAGGCCAGGGCAACCC
>JALVSJ010000255.1 GCA_027024445.1 Desulfobacterales bacterium | reverse complement strand
TCTGAGATGATGGCTGAAAAGATAGATACACGGGTGGGCCGCAGGATGTATGAGCAGAGGATGGGTATTGTGGAGCCTGTGTTTGCCAACATTAGGGTTCAGAAGGGGCTGGATCGTTTTACGCTCAGAGGGAAGATCAAGGTAAACATCCAATGGCTGCTGTACTGTATTGTTCACAACATGGGGAAGATTGCGAGCTACGGGTTCACATAATATAGAGGACTAAGGGGTTGATGAGCCAGTGATGAGCGTATTCTATCGCACAGTAATGTAGGTCACTGACTGAACCGAGGCCCCAGCCCCCATTGCAGCACAATTACCCCCGCAGAAAACTACCTCTCCGGGGCAAAGGTAACCCCTGTAAATGCGGTTTTTCGACAGGTTCTTGACGATATATGGGTAAATAATGCGCAATCTCATTAAATTGTTAGTGAATGGTGTGAAGGGGAGTGAGGAATGAGACAAAGAATTAGTGATCAGATTACCCAAAATTGCTCTGACGCGATTCGGCAAAAAGTTTATTGAACATTGAGACTTGACATGCGGATTTTCAAGGAATATCATGGCGAAATGTTTATCCCAAGGAAGCGCTTACAAGCTCGAATTATACATGGGCTGGAGCACAATCCGGGTGTTGTGCTCCTCGGCCCGAGACAGTGTGGAAAGACTACGCTTGCCAGAAAAATATGTGAAAAAATCCAGCCCTGCGAATTTTTTGACCTCGAGAATCCTTTGGACTTGGCAAGATTGGAGACACCTCTCCTTGCCCTAGAAGGCCTTTCTGGACTCATTGTACTCGATGAAATCCAAAGGAAGCCCGAATTGTTTGAAATCCTTCGCGTGCTAATGGATAGCCCAAAATGCAAGGCTACGTTTCTCTTATTAGGAAGCGCATCGCCAGGTCTTGTGCGCGGCGTTTCGGAGACACTTGCTGGAAGAGTGTCCTTTGTCCATATGTCAGGATTCACGCTGGACGAAATAGGTTCTCAAAACTACAAGAAGCTATGGATAAGAGGCGCATTTCCACGTTCATATTTGGCGGACAATAGTGAACTGAGTTTTAAATGGCGACTGGATTTCATCCAAACCTTTCTTGAGCGTGACATACCCCAGCTTGGAATTCGTATACCAGCACAGGCACTACGGAGATTCTGGGTTATGTTGAGCCACTATCACGGCCAAATCTGGAACGCCAGTGGATTTGCACATTCCATCTCCACCAGCCAGAAAACAGCGAAAAGGTATTTGGATATTCTCACTGATTCCTTTGTGGCCAGACAATTACAGCCCTGGTTTGAGAACATAAAAAAAAGGCAGGTCAAGGCTCCGAAGATTTACATAAGGGATAGTGGCATCCTCCATTCACTTTTGGGCATTGAGTCAGACAAAGACCTCTTTTATCATCCCAGAATAGGGGCGTCATGGGAAGGTTTTGTCATAGAGCAAACTTCCGCAATAGCCCATGATAGGGATATTTACTTCTGGGCCACCCATGCCGGCACAGAGCTTGACGCACTGATAATGAAAGGGAAAAAACGCATAGGAATAGAAATTAAGTACACCGATGTCCCGAAGATCACGAAGTCTATGAGGATGGCGGCCAAAGATCTTAAACTGGACCGGCTATATATAATC
>JALVSJ010000254.1 GCA_027024445.1 Desulfobacterales bacterium | reverse complement strand
TTGGTATTGTGATATGGTGGGGAGATTTTTTGGAAATCCTCAAAGGCACACTGCCAGCAATGTTTATACTTGGTGGTGCTTTGGCAGCTTATCTCGGGTATGAGGAAATAAAGGACAAGAAAGCAGCGGAGAGTTTCGAAGAATCCTCCACGGACCTCAAACAGGAAGTGGAAAGCCTCAAAGAGGAAATAAAGGAACTGAAGGAAGAAAAGAAGGGCGAAGGGGAGAAAAAAGAGGAAGAGAAGAAAGAGGAAGACAAGTAGAGGCGTCTGACGTCAAAAGGGGGCTTGCTTTACAGCCCCCTTTTGTTTGCCGTTTTGCTTAGCTGCTCACGATCTCCAATGCATTAAAAAAATAGCTGATCTCAAAGGAGGCACTTTCCGGAGAATCGGAGCCGTGTACCACGTTTTTTTCGATATCTGTTGCGAATTCGCGGCGGATGGTACCAGGTTCAGCTTTCTTGTAGTCAGTAGCACCCATGAGCTTGCGGTACCTGGAAATCGCTTCTTCCCCTTCCAGTACCATTACGACACAGGGTCCCGATGACATGAAATCTGTCAGGCTCTCGAAAAAGGGCTTCCCCTCGTGGACCCTATAAAAGCCTTTGGCCTGTTCCTTTGTCATCTTGATAAGTTTCATGGCCTTAATGGTAAGTCCCTCGCTCTCCATCTTGCTTATGACAGTACCGATCAGCTTTCTGCGCACACCATCTGGCTTTATAATTGCGAGTGTTTGCTCTTTCATGGTGCTTAATCCCTCCTCGTCATGGCTTAAGTGTTGACTCCCTCTAACTGGATCAAGGGAATATGTCAAGGACTTTGGGATGACGAAATAGTTTTAAAGAGCATATCTAAACAAGAGAGGACACCTTATGAAAAATAACAATGGCCAACACCATAACACCATGAGCAGATTGGATCCTGAACATCAGTTCAACTTTCAATGTAGACCCGGCATCACCTGTTTCACTCAGTGCTGCCAGGATGTGACTATAGCTCTCACCCCCTATGATGTGGTGAGGCTAAAAAGGGCTGTGGGACTCAAATCAGACGAATTCCTTGACAGGTACACCATTACCCTGACCAGAGAGAACAAATTAATCCCTTTGGTAGTTTTGAAGATGAATGAGGGTGACAAGAAATGCCCCTTTGTCACTGAGCAAGGGTGTACAGTTTACGAGGATCGTCCGTGGGCATGCAGGATGTTTCCCCTTGACATGAACGATGATGGCACATTTCGCATTATCGCGGATGACTCGCGGTGCCTGGGCCTGAAGGAAGACGAGACATGGCAGATAGGGGAATGGCTCGTGGAGCAAGGGGTGCCTATTTATGACCAGATGAATATACTGTTCTCCCAGGTGACAGGACCTCTCAAGGCAGGCGAGCCGGATATTGACAACCCCCAGATTTATAAGATGACCTTTATGGCCCTTTATAACCTTGACCGATTTCGCGATTTTGTGTTTCAGAGCACGTTCCTGGAGCGCTTTCACGTGGAGCCTGCCACTATTGAAAAAATTAAGCGTAGCGATGTAGAATTAATGAAATTTGCCTTTGACTGGATAAAGTTTGGGTTATTTGGGCAAAAAACCCTCGCAGTCAAACCCGAAGCAGCGAAAAAAGAACCTCAGGAGTGC
>JALVSJ010000253.1 GCA_027024445.1 Desulfobacterales bacterium | reverse complement strand
TGACGATGGCGTGAGCGACTTCATTTAGCAGACGAGTATCGGCCTGAATTTTCCCTTCTGGTCCATGCCTTCTGACAACCATATCGTTAAGGACGCCAACGAGAGCATTCCAGACCTTACCCTGCTCGGAGATCTGGTCAGACCTTTGAACCAACTTCAAAACGCCTACCGGATCGGGAATAACCTCATATCGGCCCACACTTATCACATTACTGCGTTTTGTAGGTTTGGATAGCTGCATTGCATGAAACTGCACGCCTGCCAAGGCCATCGTCAGAACATCGCTCGAAGAGTGAGTCCTACTAACCTCCCACAAGCTGCAAAGAAGATCTAAAAAGGAAGCGATGGGGCTCTCAGCATACCTAAAGGACTGCTTATAGTTGCGTCCTATGCTGTCACCAATCCGTAAACTAGAGGTCTGTTGCAGGAAGCGGTCTATAGACAAAAGATCTGTACCGACAGGCCAAAGGAGTGTCAAAGAGAGAAACTGATCGCCCCAAGAGTACCAGGTTTGAGTTACCGCAAATGGCACAGCAAAACCACAAGATTGACATATCTGGTACCGGCCTTTCAATTCAGAGTAGAAACCCGACATTTTCTCAACATTGACAAGAAGGGGATTGTAAACTGTACCTAAAGTGCGAACTGGGCCATCATCGTTTCCACATACATCACACCGTCCTCTGCGACGCCATTGTGATTTGTTCTTCGGTAGTTCCTCATAAGGAGCTAAAAAATCTGGTTTAATCTGACCTGCGTAGAGGAATCTAGCTGGTCCAACCCACCACATCTTGCCATTCTTGTTTTCCTGCCAGACTCGCTCTTTAAGGCTGCATAAGGGTTGTTTCAGTACCGAGTAAAGGTAAGACTCCTCGCCTGAAAGCGAAAGTCGATCTGTGTGAAGGGTACATTTGACTCCTTCAAAATCCGCGACATAACTTCCATCTCTGTTCTTTATGATGTTGGGAGCAGTTTCTGCCAGTTGCCGCCAAAGGGCAATTACGCCCAAATCATTCCATGGATGCCCTGTGTGTCGAAAAACTATGGTCATATCTCCCATTGAATAGCCCTCTCCTCTCTACAGTGCTTGCTCTCAAGTATAGGATGCCTAGTCTGCAATCCTTGAAGAAAGCCAACATTGAAGTTCAACCACCATGCTCCTTTATCAAGGCTGCTGGATCACAAGTCAACCCTCTACTCTCCCTACGCCAGTAGCTGCATCAGAGCCACTACCTTGTCGGAGTGTAGGTCGGCAGTCAGTCCATTGTCACGGCTTTACTCTCCGTTGTTATTCGATGTAGGCTGTTAGATAATCGTCTAGAACGTATATATCCTTGCCCTCTAGGGAGTTCAACTCCTCCAGCAAGCGGGAGATAATAACTTCTCACCCAAACCTAACAATATCACAAGTACAGAAAGGGAAACCGGCACCTGAAATCGCGGTTTCCAAGGACGCCACAATTTCTTGGTCCATTCAATTCAATAAGTCGTAACACGAAACAGATGTCCCATTGATGCCGTGACCCTTTTGGCTCAAGTCTTCAGGCCGTGCTTTGCCCGCAAAGGCCGTGATCGTGGCGAGGCCCACATCCACCAAAGGATGACCGGTAAATGCTGGCATTCAGTCACCTCCCTTTATTC
>JALVSJ010000252.1 GCA_027024445.1 Desulfobacterales bacterium | reverse complement strand
TCTTTGGGTCGTAGCTCAGCAGCGTATAAAGCTTTTCCTTGGGAAGCCTCTCGGCCTGTTCATACAGGGTGTTCAGGATTCGACCGATAAAAATATCCATCTGTTGCAACCCCAAGGATGAGGCAATCCTGTCTCGCAAGAAAATCTCTGATATCCTGTGCACAAATCGCTCAGGGTCTTCATCGTCCTTGGGCTTGTATTTGGGCAGCAGGTCTTGCTTTGGTAGTTGTGAGAGGATGCGGGCTAAATTGTCTTGATGCACATTATTGAAATAATCGTGAACGATATTGCTAACCGCCAGTGAAAGCCCTCTGAAGATATCAACGAATTGGGTAGAGGAAAACCCCCTTATCCTTAGTGAATGGGCAAGGAGATCGAGCTGTTTTGAAACTTCCAGCGACTCGATACCGTCCAGCCTCAGGCCTCTGTCAAAGAGCAGCAGGTATTCATAGATATGGGATATGGTCTCCCTGGTAATGAATTCGAGATCCAGTTCTTTAATTAATTGCTCAAAAAGCACATTAACGAGAGATTCAATCCTGAAGGTAAGGCCCAGGGCGTCGAATTTCAGTTCATGGTAACTCCCATACATGGAGGGTATATCCACCGTAAAATGGCGCTTACGGTATATGTCCTCTCTTATGTCAAAGCCGGTAGGGGCCAGAATAATTTCCTTTAGTTTCTCTAAGTACCCAAGGAGGCCCACAAGCTTCCTTTGTTTTGATTTTTCGCTAAGGGCTTCACGTAACTCCCACAGGTCAGGAATACCAGAGGCCTGCAACTGGGAGAGATAAGAATCCATCTCAGTAAAAGCGAAGTGGTATTTCTGGTAGAGGAGTTTGTAAAAGGAAATGGCCATTTCTATCCTGTCATAGTCCACGGGTGAGACCCCAGGGATCCCTCCCAGTTTCTCTCGAATGCTTGTCTCATCGACCCCTAACAGGTCCTGCACGCTCTCTATTCCCTCTCGTTCCAGTAAGGCGTTCAGGACCTTGTGAACACCGTCGATGTAAGGGCCATTTCCCTCAATACTGTCAAAGATGTTGGGAGGCACATACGCCATCACTGAGTCTCTCTTTTTCGTCTTCCAGAATTCCAGCACCCCTTCCATCAACGCAATAGTTTGATTGCTGCTTTCCACATGGCTCTGTTTGCGCAGGAAATGGACAAGTGGATCCTTCCTTAGGCATACCTCGTCTATTCGAGTAGAGATGTCTCTCAACTTCCCCTCAGCCCCTATATCATTGAAATAAGCCGGAAAAAGTCTCATTAGCTGCTTTGCGAGGTTATAGACCGGGGAAAAATCACTGTTCAAGAAACGAGTAATATCCCGGGGGAATAGATCCGTGTCCTTGATGAACACCCCCGTGAGTGCGAGATATATTATGAGAGAAGACAGGAGTTTCTTTGACCATTTGGGCTTGAGCTCTATCAGTTCCATCCATGTCCGGATATTCTGTATGTGAAATGGATTAGAGCGGACCTGCCAATCGTCGCCCACCCCCGTTATCCTTGGGGATTGAAAGCCAAGGGAAACAACAGACTGGATGAAAAAGTCCACCAAATCACTCTCATCCGTCTTGTATACGGCTTTTCCCATATTAAGGACACAATTTAGTGCTGTGCTGGCATACTTGGACGAGCTTGCTCTCAGAATGGCAAATGTCTTATCCAGGTATTTGTAGGTAACAGGCAGTTGTTCATTTGAAATCAACAGCCCCATGGTGCGATTTATCTCCCGCAAAGTATCTTCATGCACGGATGACAGTCCTTCTACGTTCATGATATGCAGGAGAAATATCAGCTTGGCCAACCTGCCCTGGCCGCCTTTTCTCCAGAGGTTACCCAGCGCCCCTGGGACCTGTTTATATGCGCTCACTATCTGCCCATAGCCAGGCAGCGAGAGCATCGCTTTCAGAGCCTCTTGTGAGCCGAGGTCATAATTTTCTTTGATATGTTCCAGCCGGGACAAATAGTCTTTGATCCGCTCGTGGGAAATGGGAAGAAAGATTTCCTTCAGGCCGCTGGCACTGAGGTCCATCCCCGATTCTTTGGCGAACCATTCAAGGGGATCGCTCTCGCTGAGCCAGTAGGCATACGTGAAATCGTAATACCTGGTAAGCAGCTTGTTAAAGGAAGAAAAATCCAAGCTGTTATCTACAGTTTGTGCATATATAGAGCCAAGCTTGTTTAATTGATAAAAGCTTGCAGCAAAAAGGGCAAATATTTCGGCTGGATATGATGCTATCTTTTCGAACCTGGGATTAATAACCGGCAGGATACGCTTCAGGCCCTCTCCAGAGTCCTTTAATATCTTCTGGATGAAGAAAAGCAGATTATCCACTGCGTCTTTACGCACCTTTTCATCTGGCGAAGACTCAAGGGCCTGAAGGAATATATCCACGTAAATGCGGATAGCCTCCGGCGCCTTTTGGTGAGATCTCAGCAGATGAAAGTAGTTCAGCGCATAGGACCTTGCCTCTTTAACAATGTAAGCCCAATTTCTATAGGGATGACATATTTCTTCAAGGAGTGATTTAAGCCCTTTGCGTGCCCCCTCGTAATCACTAAGGATTTCTTCAAGCACAAGGTACTGGCTGTCAACGGTGACGTCTACTTTGCTACAAGCTATGTTTACCTCCAGCGCCTTGGACGTCATCGCCATCTCCTGCGTGCAGAAAATGCAATACCAGACGGGCTGATCAGAGAACACCTTTTATTTTAGCACGCACCACAGGGCTTTTCCATCAGAATTCCCAAGAATAATGAATATCTTCTGGTCCTTCTCAACACTTGTCTCGCTGCCAGAGCCTATCCACTGCCCCTGGATTTTACAATAATCGAGCATGCCTTGCCACTGTTCAAAAGTGTATCAAACCCCCTTATTGAGCGGCTATTTCCTTGATAAGCCTCTCCTGCCTCTGCTAATATGCCTCCCGGAAGTTTAGCATAGTAGCCTGTTTTCTTACGCAGACCCTGGCGATACAAGGACTGCCGGTCATGGATAAGGCATATTGGCTAGACAAGGGAAAAGGGCACAGGCAAAGATTGAGGGAGAAATTCCTGGAAGGGGGTCTTGAGCGCTTCAGTGATGAAGAAGTGGTGGAGTTCCTGCTCACCCTTGGCACTCCCAGGGGCGATCTCAAGCCCCAGGCCAGGGAAGCCATGAAGCGCTTCGGGAGCTTATCAGGTGTGCTTTCAGCTCCCATCGAAAAGCTTACGGAGATAAAAGGCATTGGCCCCAAGAATGCACTCTACCTCAGTCTTGTTCATCAGGTAGCGAAGCGCTACCTGAGGGACAGGGCCTCGCAGGCCCCGTTTTTCCACAATTCCAAGGAGGTTTTTGACTACCTCTTTCATTCCCTGAAAGACCTGAAGCGAGAGATCTTCAAGGTTTTGTTCCTGACACGGAAAAACGAGTTCATTGAAGAAAGGGACATGTTCCAGGGCACCCTGGCTGCCACTGCAGTATATCCAAGAGAAATCCTTTCCGCGGCCCTGGAGCTCAAGGCCGCAGCCCTGGTGCTTGTACACAATCATCCCTCGGGTGATCCTGCCCCTTCCAGGGAGGATAACAGGATCACGAAAGAAATAGTCTGGGCATCCAAGTTACTCCAGGTCCAAGTGCTGGATCATATCATCATAGGCAACGGCAGGTACTTCAGCTATGCTGATGAAGGCCTTTTGAAACGTTTTGATGTGGAATACGACCGGTGGAGAAAGGGCCTACTAAGCCCTTGACGCTTTGCACGTAGCCTGTGCAGAAGGTGGTAAAGTAGATATCTTTTTGACGACAGATGACAAGCTACTAAAAATCCTACATCAACATCGTGATAAAATACGCCTAGAAGCTGAGAATCCCTTAGTGTGGATTAGGGAGGTAATATGATGGAGACAAAAGCGGGCGATCTGACGATGGAGCAAATCCGTAACGCGGGATTGGATGCCCTCTTGAAAACGTTGGGTATAGTAGGCACCATCCGATTTCTACAATATGCAGAAAAGGGACAGGGGGACTACACCAAAGATCGGCATACCTGGCTTGGCGATCCAGATCTGGATCAACTGGCAAACGAAATTGAAAAAATGAGAAACTAGGATACCAACAAGGGACCTAATTCGTCTTGAGGTTCAGCTTGACACAGCCCCCTGGAAACGTTACAAAAATAATTGAAAATGACAAAATATTCATACCTCTTGGCTAAAAGCTGACCGCTGTTCGCTGATAGCAAATAGATGTGTGCGAGAGTGGCGGAACTGGTAGACGCGCTGGACTTAGGATCCAGTGGGGCAACCCGTGAGGGTTCGACTCCCTCCTCTCGCACCAGCTACAAAATTAGCTGCCCTTGATACTTGATGCTCCAGTGGCGCTCCAAGAAGCAAGATGAATAATGATACCTTCAAGTCAACCTTTGCCTCCCATCTCATCCAGCCATTTAGCGCGCCCCATATCTAAAGAATCGGCCTCTTCAATCGGCTCATCGCCAACACCAATCGTCCCAAGCAGATCTGAGAGCTTCTTCAGCTTAAGTCTACGGATTTGCTCCTTGACGGCTGCTGTGACCGCTGCTGTCTTGGTCTTAGCCCCGGAGAGCTTTACCAGTTCACTAACGAGCTTTTCATCAAGAGTTATGGTAGTTCTCATGCTAATCTCCCACATTTGTCTTAGGCCTTATTATATGCATTAGCTAGAGCACGAACCAACGGAAAAAATTTGTGGCAATATCTGCCCCATCTAGGTTGAAATGGCATCTCAAGAGTGATCCTTCTATCAGCCAATAAGATTATCGACGAATCCTACAATGGCCCTCACGCATTCATTCCCGCCCTCGATTTCTTGAGGGCAGGGTCGACAGGAGTCTAACCTACCAAAAGCTGGTTACTCTAAAGGCGATTAGACCGAACTCTGCCTGACTACCGTCAGCCGGCAGGGGGCAGCGAAAAGAATTAATGTTAGATGGCAAACGTGAGACCTCAACCATCTCCCGTCTTAGCTTTCATATTTTACTTTCAGTCTTCAATCTGTTTTTTTCTCACGTCGTCCTCCCCCGCCCCTGATAAAGTACCTAGGGTTATAAGCACGGCAGGACCTGATTCCCTAAGCCAATCCCGGATTAATTGATTCGGTAGCTTACTCAGTCTACCCTTCCATCCTCATTGACATTAGGATAGGCAACTATGTGCCAGATTCCCCCGGTACCTTTCTAACTCTTCGCCCCACCTTGGCACAGTTATTGCTCAAAAGAAAGAAACCTCAGCTCTATTCATGATATTAGTGACATCTGCGTTGATTCT
>JALVSJ010000251.1 GCA_027024445.1 Desulfobacterales bacterium | reverse complement strand
CTTATCCTCTTTCGCTACTTCGGAAAAACCCGCCACAAATCAGCCCTTGACATTCACGTACCCGAATACGTGTCTGATATTGCCAGGTCAATGGAACTTTGTAGGGACAAGAAGAATGTGCCGGTTTCGGCCCGCATGAAGGTGCTCGCAATAATGAACGCAATTCACAATTTCATATCAGGAGAGGATTTCTTCAGGCCCATGTTAGGGCTGAAACGTGATGAGTATATAGCATCGGTAAAAAAGACCTTGAAGTTTCTGCTGATTCCAGCATTTGTTCAAGAGGAGGCAGGACGACGGTCAAAGGCAGGTAAGCATTAGGAGGTAAGGAGCGCCTGCCTGGCAAAAAGCAGGCATGCTTGAGGCGGAAGGCGCCCTGGCTGGAATGCTAGGAGGCTGGGAAGCTGGGATGCTGGGAGGAGGAGTAAGAAATGTCGAATATCGAATTATGAATTTCCAAGTCTGGACTGTTTGCTGAGCGCAAGAAGGCTCGAGCCGGTGCACGGGGAACAGTCAACGAAAGCGTTCTCTTTGCTCCTGTCTCCTGACTCCTAACTCCTGACTTCTGACTCCTAACTTCTGTCCCGGAGGGACTTGCTGATAGCTTTCTTCTGAATTCACTTGCAGTGCAACATCAGGGTACATTGTAATCCTTATGGTCAGTGTAGAGTTCCGGAAACAAAAAGGGGAGGTTGAGGAATGGCCCTAAATCTGGATTCGATTGGGAACAGGATAGGCCCCATTACCAAGGACTATACGTGGAAAGATGTAGTTCTTTATGCCCTTGGAGTGGGAGCAGGCTTCAAAGAGCTTGAGTACTGCTACGAGAATAGGCTCAAGGTCATACCCAGTTTTTCAATCGGAGCTGTCTTTGAATTTCTTGCAAATGTGGCAATAGAGTCCAACGTCAACCTCGCAGGCATTCTCCATGCTGAACAGGATATTATTTTCCATAACCCAATTCCGACAGATGGCACACTTACCACAGAAGGCGCCATCACCCATATATATGACCGCGGTCCCGAAAAAGGCGCGCTAATAGTGGCAGAGGCAGACACCTACCATTCAAATGGCAAGAAACTCTTTACAAATATCTTTACCCTCTTTGGAAGACTTGACGGAGGCTTTGGCGGTGAGAAGCCTCCAAGCGAGAAAGTAGAGTTCCCCGACCGTGCTCCGGATTATGAAGAAGAAGATTTCCCTTCACCAGATCAGCCTCTCATATATCGTCTGTCCGGTGACATATTTCAGCTCCACGTCGATCCTGATTTTGCAAAAGCTGCAGGGTTTGAAAAGCCCATCATGCATGGACTGTGCACGCACGGGTTTGCCTGCAGGGCCGTTATCCGTGCCCTTTTCCCGGGTGAACCTGAGCGCATGACTCGATTTAAGACAAGGTTTTCAAGGCCGCTTTATCCGGGAGTTCCAATCAAGACCCAGATCTGGAAATTGGAAGAGGGTAAGGCGATCTTTAGAACGATTAATAGTGAGACCGGGGAAGTGGTTATAGACCAGGGTGTGGTCGAATGGATGAGCCGCGAGGAGATGCAGAAAAGGGCTTCGCGCCAAGGCATCCGTTTTGACGGTCGTGTTGCGATAGTGACTGGGGCAGGAGGAGGTCTTGGCAGGGTATATGCGCTGGAGCT
>JALVSJ010000250.1 GCA_027024445.1 Desulfobacterales bacterium | reverse complement strand
TTTTTTGTTCAGTTTGGAGTCATAGTACATGAAAAGGGCGATATCAGTGAACCAGCGTCTGTGGTCTTCATGGGAGTGACTGGCAAAGATGCCCTTCAACTTTTCAATCCCCTGAAAGCCGAGAGATGGAAACACAGGAGCACCACATTCGAGCAGATAGTGAGACTCATTGACAATTATGAGATAACCACTACTCTCCCCCATCAGGGAAAAGGGGCTTGTGTTCCCTATTACGTGAAAGATAATGTCACTTTTCATGCTGACCCGGGTGATACGTTACGCAGAAACCTCTCCCCCTTTGCTCCGGGGGTAGAAAACCCTCCTCTCAGGCATTTGCTCAGTCCTTTTAATAACCTATCGGGTATTTTGCAAAAAAACAAAAATTAGAAAACAGAAATTTCGTATATTTTTATTGGCGAATGAATCCCCTTCACCAAAATTTCCCCCTTTTCATTTACCGGGACTTCATTGTTCAGGTGGGATATGGTCCTGTGAGTGGCCAATATCTGGCCGGGGGCGGCCATTTGTTCCAATCTTGCAGCAATGTTCACCTGGTTTCCGATTACTGTGTATTCCTTGTGCTCGTCTGAGCCGATATTGCCTACGGTCATGTATCCTGTATTGATTCCGATCCCGACTCCCAAATCGTGCCCGAAAGAATGCCACTTCGCCCTGAGTTCAGATACCCTTCTTTGCATCTCGATGGCCATATGTACGGCCCTGTCAGCATGGTCATCCATTCGTACTGGATCGCCGAAGAACACCATAAGGCCATCGCCCATGATCTTGTTGAGGGTACCGCCATAGAGATGAATTATCCTAATCATTTCCGAATGATAGCAGTTCAAAAGATCTACGATTTCTTCTGGCTCAAGATCATCGGTTATCGCTGAGAAGCCCCGGATATCCGTGAAGACCACCGTCATCAACTTTCTTTCGAGCCTCTTGGCAAAATCCACTCCCTGGGCCAGGATTTTCTCCGCAATCTTGGGCGGAAGATAGCGACTAAGCTCTTTGTGTCGCTCAAGATGCGTGAGTTTTTCTTTTAATTCTTGCCTCGCCTTTACAAGATCAGCGTTAACCTGCTCAAGGGCCCTGTAGGCTGCGTGTTTTGCCTCCACGTTCCTGCGCAATCTTTCTATGATTTCACTGAGTACCTGTTCAGAGTCCTGTTTGGGTTTGGCTGCCAGTTTGAGGGCCTGTGCAAGGCGCCTGACCAGTGGAAGAGGGTGAAATAGTATGTCCAGGATGCCATAAGGTGCGGAGAATATCTCCCCCTCTTTGAGCAGGATCCTGGTGCCGGTACTGATGGTCCTGGTTATGAGCAGGGCGGTGGCCTCATCGGGGCCCGGGCGTGGCAGGGGCGAGGACAGGTTCTTGTACTGGCCCATGTAAACGCTCTGACCTTTTATGCGCTCTGGAATGAGCAGCACTGTCTTACCCGCCACCACTCTATCGCCCAGGATAGGATCCCTTACCGTAAGGGTATCGCCCTCGATGCGAGGGGCCAGGTCATATGGAGCCAGTTCAGGCTCTTCGGTAAACAGCCTGACGGGATCGTAAGGATTAAGAGGCTCTCTCACAGCGGCAGGAGGTAATCCCCACAGGGTTGGAATAGAAGATAGGATTCCCCTCAAGAAGGGGTCT
>JALVSJ010000249.1 GCA_027024445.1 Desulfobacterales bacterium | reverse complement strand
TTGGAGATACTCAGCCTTCCCTTACACTTTGATTTCCGCCAGATTAGGCGAACTCCTGGCGAGGTGCGGGAACTTTATAGAAAGCTTGGTTGGCACAGGGTAGTTGCTTACCAGACTCGAAATCCTATTCACAGAGCCCAATTTGAAATGACGCTACGTGCCATGAGACAGGCAAAGGCGAATCTTTTGATCCTGCCTATTGTGGGGATGACCAGACCCGGAGATTTTGATCATTACACCAGAGTGCGCTGTTATAGGGCAGTGTCAAGATATTATCCTCCTGAATCTTTTGTGCTGAATTTGCTCCCCATGGCTGCCCGAATGGCCGGCCCCAGGGAAGCATTGCTACACGCCATTATTAGCAGGAATTTTGGATGCACTCACCTAATTGTGGGGAGGGATCATGCTAGCCCTGGCACTGATTCGAATGGGGCCCCATTCTATGAAAAATATGCAGCTCAGGAAGTGGTAGAGCAACATTCCGAGGAGCTCGGTATATCACCAGTCAGCTTTGAAGAAATGGTTTATCTCCCTTTTGAAGATGAATTCCGAACCACTGATGAGATCCCAGAAGGAAAGGAAACACTGTCCCTTTCTGGGTCGGAGATCAGACAAAGGGTCAGGGAGGGAAGGCGCATCCCCGAATGGGCGACTTTTCCGGAAGTTGTGCAAGAACTCACTCGCACTTATCCTCCCCCCAGGAAACAGGGCTTTACCATATTTTTAACCGGACTTTCAGGGGCTGGCAAGTCAACCATTGCCAAGGTGCTTTACTCAAAGTTTCTGGAGATGGGGGATAGACCAGTGACATTGCTGGACGGAGATATCGTGAGACGAAATCTTTCGAGCGAACTAGGGTTCTCGAAAGAGCATAGGGATATAAACGTGCGCAGAATAGGGTTTGTGGCGAGTGAAATAACCAAGAACCGCGGGATTGCAATATGTGCACCCATAGCGCCTTATGCATCAACGAGAGCCGAGGTGAGGGCAACAATAGAGGGCTACGGTGGATTCGTTGAAGTGCATGTAGCAACTCCCATTGAGGTATGTGAAAAGAGGGACAGAAAAGGAATGTATGCAAAGGCTAGAGCCGGGCTCATAAAGGGTTTTACGGGTGTGGACGATCCTTACGAGGAGCCAGAAAATCCTGAAGTGCGAATCGATACAACAGAGCTTACACCGGAGGAAGCTGCGCAGGAGATTCTTCTTTTCCTCGGGCAGAAGGGGTATATCTAGACAGTTGAAAGCCAAAAAAATATTTAGCACATTATCTAATCCTAGTTTTTGCAGGGTCCTTGCAGTCTTGTGGATGGCATTGATTTTTTCGCTTTCTTCGATGTCGGATGTCCCCGGGCCTGAACTGTTTTCGGCCCAGGATAGAGTAGAGCACTTCTTGGTGTTTGGGATATTAGCACTCTTTGTGGCAGGTGCACTAGGGCCCTGGGAAAATGGGCCAAGCTGGGTATTTGTGGGATTTGTGACCACCGTAGTGGCCCTTTATGGGGCTTTAGACGAGGTTCATCAAGTGTTTGTGCCAGGCCGTGATGCAAGCTTGACCGATTTGTTTTTTGATACATTGGGCGGATTTTCTTTCGCTTATCTGTACCGACGCTTGTGTATTCACCTGTACCAATCAATTTCCGGCCCTTGACAACTTCAAATCCTGCATTATTTATAGTGCAACCACAGGAAGCGCATTATCTATGGGCATCGCTAAACTTGTTTAGCATGGGAGGTGATACAATGGTGTTGCTTAGATGGAGAGATCCGTTTGAAAGGACGGCATTAAGCGAGTTGAATAGGCTACAAGAAGAGATGAACATGCTTTTCGATCGATTCTTTGGCAGACGATCCCCACTTTCAGGGGCAGGGGTTTTCCCCGCGGTAAATGTGGCAGAAGATGATAGTAACCTCTACATAACTGCGGAGCTGCCAGGAATTGATCCTAAAGACATTGACCTCACAGTTGAAGAGGATAGTGTGGTGATTAAAGGAGAGAGAAAGCTTGAAGAAGAAGGTGAGGATATTAGCTATCACCGCCGAGAAAGAGAAGGTGGATCGTTCAGCAGAACTATTACTCTTCCCACCCGGATCGTAGCAGATAAAGCCACTGCTAAAGTGAAGGATGGAGTACTCACCCTAACATTGCCAAAGGCTGAGGAAGCCAAACCCAAGAAGATTGAGATCAAGGTAGACTAAAAGGAGGTGACGGGGATGGACAACAAGCAGCTACAGGCCAAAGACAAACAGGAGTTGCAGACTAAATCTGAAACTACCCAAACAAGGCCGGTATTTGTGCCCCCAGTAGATATATACGAGACGAATGACGCACTAGTGCTCCTTGCCGATATGCCGGGGGTGAGCAACGATGGAGTGGAAATTCATCTTGAAGATAGTGAACTGACAATCAGGGGCAAGGTCTCTGAGGAACCATCTGGTCTAAATCCCATCTATACTGAGTATCGGTCGGGAGATTACTACCGCAGCTTCACACTTTCCAATGTGATTGATCAAGCTAAGATAGAGGCCACTATGAAAAATGGCGTGTTAAAAGTGATTCTGCCCAAAGCAGAAGCTGCAAAACCGAGAAAGATAGAAGTGAAGGCAGGGTAATAGCCGTCCTGAGGTTTAATCTGGCGTTCAGCCATCATTCTCCTCTGCATGAGGTATTTATGAAGAGAATGGTGGCTTTTTTTGTACCTCTAGGATGATGGAGCTTGATTCTTGGTGGAGGCCAATAACACCACAATTGTGGTAACCAGTGCAATGGATACTATCCCCAAGAACTTGAATGTGGCCCCGATTCCCCACTGATTTTCAATTAACTGAAGCAACTTCACGGAGATGGACCCTACTCCGAATGTGAGGATAAATTTCATCCCAAACGCGGAATGGTGGAACCTTTTGGGGGTGAAATTTGCCACCAGGGTATTTTCTACTGGCTGCATGCCAAGGAGAAAAAAGAAATAGGTCATGGTGAGAGCCACAAGAGGGAGATTGGAAGAAATGGATATTAGGAAAGCAATGGGAATGATGGTGGCGTGATAAACAAAGTAACAATACTTTGGCTCGTACTTCTCGGCTATCCTCCCCCCGCTATACTGCCCCAGGATGCCAACAAAGTATATTAAAGCGCTTATTGAAGTGGCTACCAGATTGGTGGAAATACTGCCGCTCAGTGTCCTGGAGAGGAAGTTGAAGAGAGAAGGGGTCTTTAGCTCAAAGTATGCAGGGAGAATGACTGTTGCCCCTCTGTAAGCGATACCCCCAAGCATCATGGCGATAAGAAGTATGAGAAAAGGAGTAATACTCTTGTTGGTTTCTCCTTGTTTCTCTCTTGGGCTATCCCCTTTTGATTCTGTGGATATCAACAGGGTTAGCAGCAGACCGGTGAGGTTCATAGCCCCCAGTATGGTATAGGCGATCCTTACACCCCACAGCCAATTAAGCAGTCCCGCCAAAAGGGGGGCAGAAGCAAGTCCCAGATTCCCGAACATCCCGTTGTAACCCATGGCAATGCTGACCCTCTCTATTTCCTTGGATATGAGACCAAGGCCTGTGGGATGGTAGATCCCAGAGAACAGGCCAATACCCGCAAGGGACAGAGAGAGGTACATGGGATGATCAAGAAATGCTGCGGCACATAGCCCGCTAAGGCCTGCTCCCAAGTAGAAAGTAAGCATAAGAGGTTTGGGGCCCACCTTATCAGCCACAAAGCCCCACGGGAGTGCAGTGACACCGAAAAGCAGGTACATCCAAAACGAGAGCCCCAAAGTCTCCGCCATGGGTATTGAGAGGCGCGCTGCCAGGGGAAGAAGCAGAGCAGGGAAGACCAACATGTTGAAATGGCTCAGAAAGTGGCCGAAACAAGTGACCATCAGGATTTTGCGCTCTTTGGGGTTGAGTCTCTGTTTGGGCTTGTTTGTCAAAGCGTTACTCCTGTATGCACATTTCAATAGCACCACAAAATTGGGAATAGAGTTCAAAAGCCATCGGGCTCATGCTTTCATGATGAGGTTCAGGCACTCTAGCAAAAGTAATCAACCCAGGCAATTATAATTCGTATTCCGTTTAGCGTTAATAAAAAATGTTTGACATGACCAAACAGATATCCTATGTTTCGTTCAAATTTCGTAGAGAGAATTGCCAATGACAGATGAGGCAAGGGCACTTAATCTTGGCAAAAAGATTAGGGAAATTCGGCTCAAACGTGGGCTGACCCTTCAAGAAGTATCCGAACTCACCGGGCTGTCCAAGGCTACCCTTTCCCAGATTGAAAACCAGGTGACCATTCCCCCTATAGCTACATTACTAAAGATCTCTCGTGCGCTTGGACAACACATAGCAGATTTCTTTCAGGACGAAACTCCGGTTACGGATAGAATTTCAGTAGTTCGTGCCGAGGAACGCCAAGAGTCAATTAACCGCATGCAAGTGGAGGCTCGAAGGATTGGTTATCGTTACGAATCCCTCGCTCATCATCTAGCAGACAAGAAAATGGAGCCATTCATTGTTGAGATCGAGCCAAGGGAGGAGAGCGCTGCAATTTTCTATAATCATAAGGGCGAAGAATTTCTTTTTGTAATGGAGGGGGAGTTGGAATTCAGGGGGGGCGATAAGATCATTTCGCTCAAGCCCGGCGACAGTCTGTATTTTGATTCAGAAATCCCTCATGCATTAAGGGGACTCAAAGGAAGGGCCGCTAAGGTGCTTGCAGTAATCTATTCACCGGATTAGCAGTTTAGATTCGGATTATCGTGCAAAAGGAAAAAAGACATGTATGAGATCAGATTTCATGGTCGAGGGGGACAAGGTGCTGTCATCGGTTCAGAGACCCTTGCTCACGCGTTCTTTATCGAAGGGAAATACGTACAAGCATTTCCCGCTTTTGGAGTCGAGCGCAGAGGGGCCCCTGTGATGGCGTTTTGCAGAGTTGATGATAGCCCTATCAACCTCAGGAATCAGATTTACGAACCAGATCATGTTGTTGTGCTTGACTCCTCGCTGCTTGAGACAGTTAAGGTGACCAACGGACTCAAGAGAGGAGGAACGGTCACCGTGAATGGCCGGCGGCCTGAGCAGTATTATCGGAGAGTCATAGGAAGTGATTTTGAAATCTTTTTCGTGGATGCAGGGGGTATTGCCGTTGAGCACGGATTAGGCTCAGCTACTAATCCTATCGTCAATACAGCCATTCTCGGAGCCTTTGCAAGGGCAACAGGTCTCGTTTCAATCGAAGCCGTGGAACAAGCCATTGTGGAATATGTTCCCGTAAAGCGGGAGGCCAACAAGCGGGCGGCGAGAGCT
>JALVSJ010000248.1 GCA_027024445.1 Desulfobacterales bacterium | reverse complement strand
TTGGGCTGTTGATCACTGCCATCTTGGTTGTAAACAACCTAAGAGATATTAAAACTGACGGCAAGAGTGGAAAGCGCACCCTTGCCGTGATCCTGGGAACCAGGGGAACACAGGTGGAATACATAATGCTCCTTCTAGGAGCCTATGTCCTCCCCTTTGTCTTGATTGGAAAGGGGCTTGTCTCGCCGTGGGTTCTTTTATGCTACCTTTCGTTTCCCCTGGCCGTAAAACTTTGCAGAGAGGTATGGCAGAATCCTGCGGGGGCCGGTTTAAATATGGTCCTGGCCAAGACCGCCCGCCTGACCTTAATCTACAGTTTCCTCCTCTCCTTGGCCCTCCTTCTCCCCAATTTGTTGGTGCGCTTGGGGCCGCACTATTCGAGATCTCTTAACATCCTAGGAGCCTTTCCATTTTTCCTTATCACTTTTCCACATACATAATCCGGTAACTAAAAGACTCCGGCTTATAAAAATCAAGTGGAACACCCCCCACCTCAGCGTATGGATACCCAAAGGTATTAAGTGGTGGGCCCTGTTGAGGGGGATTAAGCACAATGTCGCGGCCGTGAGCTACGACAAACCTATAAGCATCTAATCCGCCCCAAAAAAGGTCTCGGTATTGTTTTGTTTTAGGGTCTTGCAGGGTAAGGTGCTCAACAAGCATGGCTTTTCTCACATCAGCAGGGTCAACGGAAAACCAGCCATAGCCGGGGAGAAAAAATTCTGCCCAGCAATGCTGCCACTTGGTAATTTTCTGCACGGGCTTCTTCCCGAGACGAATTCCAAAAAGCTCGCGAGCCGGAACTCCTGCCGCTCGCGCCAAAGCTACAAACACAGAGGAAATATCTGTACACTTTCCTCCCCTTGTTACAAGTAGCCTGCAAACGTCCCCTTTGCCGCACCCAATGGTCTTTGGATCCCGGTACATATTCTCACATATCCAGTCATAGATGGCCTTGGCCTTTTGGTATACAGTCTTCTTGCCTTTTGTAATTCTATCTGAAAGCTCTTTCACACTGCCTGTGACGGGACCAAGCGATGTGCCCCTTAGGTACATGGAATAATCAGAAGGGTTCCAACATGGCTCTGATCTGGGGATAGTCCTGCGACGAATCTCTTTACGTTTAACGAAAAAGAAAAATTCTAGCTTTCTGGACTTCTTGTTCTTTGGCCACTGTGCATATAATATAGAATTGCTGTAAACCCGATCTGTGTATACCCCCATTTCCGAATAGTCACCTCTGATGTTGATATTGGAGATCAGCTGGCACTGATCAGAAATAGGATAAGGAAGCCACAGTCTCACCTCCTTGCCGGTTTGATAGGCTGATAAGTCTACATTGAAGGTAACCAAACCACTTCTTTCAATACAAAAAACAGTAGATTCCATAATCCCCATTATGAGCAGTAAACCAAAAACCATAATAATGCATTTTTTCATTCTTTCCTCCCTCCTTCAGATCAGCCTTGCTCCTTCTTCAATAGGCATGAATAAGCACTCTTTAAATCAGTTACGCTGTCAGCTCGCAGCTTGTTTGAAAAAACCGTAACATAGGACAATACAATTTGACAAACAGGAATTATCGATATCAAGAACAATTCATATCGGCGTATTCAATAAAGTGAGTTCTCTGGTTATAGTGATTGGATA
>JALVSJ010000247.1 GCA_027024445.1 Desulfobacterales bacterium | reverse complement strand
CTCCCATGTGGTCATAGTATCAACATCTGGATGTATCCTGGCAAAAAGATGGCGTCCGGGCAGGTCAAGTCGGTCCACTATGTCGTCAAGGCCATATTTAAAAAGGGTAAAAACGATGTCCTTGAACCGTCCAATCTGTAGTAGTGCCTTAATGTCCATGCCCTGCTCTCATCTATTGCTCACCTGTACTCCCCTTGGCCTCATCCTCCAATATGGTCAACCTTTTTTCCAGATTCTCAACCCTCTCCACAAGCTGTTGAAATTCCGTCTTCTTGGCCAGATCGAGGTTTTCTATTGCCTTTTTTGCCACCTCTGCCAGTCTCTCCTGTATCTCTTCCCACTGGCGCCTGCCCCCCTCCACCAGGTCATGGGCCAGGTTATCGGCCTCTTCTTTTGAAATTTTTCCTTGCTCTACCAGGTGACGCGTCGCATTGTTAACTTTTTCTTTGGTAATTACTGCGGCTCCTAGGGTCGCCAGCAGACTCTTTTTCAATAACTCCAGCATAATCTCACCTCCTACGGCTTCTTTTTCACAGGGGCACACTCGGCAGCCTCTCTACCGGCTCTGTTAGAAAGAACTCCCCTTTCTCTATCCATTTTTTCAGGATCTCCGCCACTTCTCGAGATCTCTTGTAGGACGTGAGGGGTACTGTGGGCACCTCCTGACCGTTAAACTGGATGGTCCCACTTTTGAGTTCCGCGTAGCTCACAATGCCCAGACTGGTAGCTTCCCCCCTGGGATAGTCATTGCCGTAATCAATAATATTGGTGAAAATCTCTTCGTCCGAAACACCTGTAAATCTGGCCATGTCTTCATTCAATATGGGAATGGGCACACCAATTCCCACCGCCAAGGAACAACCATAACCAAGCATGCTTACACCCACCACGAATTTGGGATCCATTTCCTTCATGTCACCTTTAACCATCAATGTGCCAGCAGCTTGCATAGGAACCCCATTATCAGATCTTTTCACGTGTGGATTATGCTGGGTGCCGGGACCGATTATATATCCCTTTGCACCTCCCAGGAATATCCTCGTACCAAGCCCCATGGTCAAATAATAGGGATCATTTAATAAGGGGCTCAACTGGCCTGAAGTAGCATAGTTGGCGTTTCCTGCATGGGGCTTAAGAACTCCCATGTACGTGTAAATAGTCTTATCGGTAAGATTTATTGCGACGTTGTAATTCTGGTAGGCGTTACGTGGATTAAGCAGCACCGCATAGGGCAGGTCCGACAGTTTCACCTTCTTCTTTATCTCCTTATTTGGATAACAGTCGGTACCGTAGCCTATAGTGCGCAAAGTGACCTTCTTGCCTGCAATAAGGTCCTGAATAACATGGCCCCCGCCGTACTTGAACTGCCCTGGATGTACTCGATTAAGAGGGTCGTCTTCAGCCGGCTCAGTGGCCCCAATGTATATGTCCACTGCTGCCAGCCCCGCATACGCTGGAACGCCATTGAGCCATACCCTGGAAGCCTTTATTCCCGGCTTGCTGTGGCCAAAGTTGATAAACGCCCCGGAAGAACACATGGGTGAAAATGTCCCCGTAGTAACCACATCCACCTCTCTTGCGGCCTTCTCGGCCCCTTTGCTTTTGACTATCTCTGTCATTTCGTCCGCGGTAACAACGACGACCTTTCCCTTCCTTATCTTTTCATTGATCTCTTCGATGGTCTTGGTAGTCTTCTTCCTGGGCATTTTCCTTCAAACCTCCAGCCTCAAATTGTTAAATAGCAGAGAAACTTCCTTTCACTCCTTGAGAGCTGTAATTAAGATCTTTTATCATAAAGGGGGCAAGTACCTGAAGCAAGAAAAAGTTTGCCCTCGTATCTGCTGTGCCTGTGCCTTGACTTTTGCACCGCCTTTCTATAGCACTTCATATAAACCCCGACAGAGAGGTTATAAGGGTCCAAAATCAGTTTGTTTATGATAGGCAGGTGTTTTCTTGTCAGGGCACCCCAAATAAACAACCCAATGGAGGCGGCAACTATGAGCAAACCCTTTCAAATTGGTAACGTCACCGTGTCCAGAAACGCGGACTTTTTTGTGATGGCAGGCCCCTGCGTGGTGGAAAGCCGAGAGCTAGTCCTCGAAGTTGCACGTTTTCTTAAGGATACTGCCGCCCAGCTAGACATCCCCATTATATTTAAGAGCTCTTATGATAAGGCCAATCGAACTTCCTTGTCATCCTTCAGAGGACCGGGACTTGAAGGTGGCCTCGAAATACTAGGCCTGGTAAAAAAAGACGTGGGTCTACCTGTGATTTCTGATGTACATTTACCCGAGCAGGTCAAAAAGGCGGCTGGGGTGCTGGATGCGCTCCAGATCCCGGCATTCCTCTGCAGGCAAACCGACCTCCTCCTTGAGGCTGCACAAACGGGCCGCCCCATTAACATCAAAAAGGGGCAATTCCTTTCCCCCATGGAAATGACACAGGTAATCGAAAAGGTGACATCTGCAGGAAATTATAAGATTCTGCTCACAGAAAGGGGTACCACCTTCGGGTATAATAATCTGGTGGTGGACATGCGCTCTTTGCATATCATGGGGGCACTGGGGTTCCCGGTGGTCTTTGATGCTACCCATAGCGTCCAACTGCCCGGCCACGGGGGAACCCACTCCGGAGGGCATCGTGAGATGGCCCCGGTGTTGGCCAGGGCCGCGGTCGCTGCAGGGGCTGACGGAGTCTTTATGGAAGTCCACCCTGATCCTGACTCAGCCCTTTGTGATGGTCCTAATTCCCTTCCCCTGGATGTGGTGCGACCACTTCTGGTGACCCTGAAGGAAATATATAATGTGGTCAGGAGATAGAAACAATGAACATTGCCGCAGGGCTATCGGCAGATGAGGAGTTGAGGCAAAAGGCCAAGGTCCTTCGACTTCTGATCCTGGATGTCGATGGGGTACTTACTGATGGAAGCTTGTGGATAGGCCTCGAAGGAGAGATCTTCAAGTGTTTTAATGCAAGAGACGGCATCGGCCTCAAGAGAGTAATTGCCAGGGGTATTGAGGTTGTTCTGGTCACAGGAAGAACTTCAGGTGTCGTGAATAAGAGGGCGAAGGAACTGGGAATAGAGGAGGTTTATCAGGGCGTCAAGGACAAAGGGGCTCTCGCTGCCAGCCTTGTAGCCGAAAGGGGATACAGCAAATCACAGGTTTGTGCAGTGGGGGATGATTTGCCAGACCTTCCCATGCTCGCGCAAGCAGGAATCAGGGTTGCCGTGGCTGATGCTGTCAAGGAGGTCAAAGAGCAGGCCGATATTATACTAAGCAAAAGGGGAGGCAAAGGGGCGATCAGGGAGTTATGTGATTGGATCCTGGAGGCTCGACAATAGTGAAATTAGCTTTACATGGGGTTTTGCGGACTGATATAATTTTGGCAAATGAAACGATTTTTTAAGAATCACTGGCTGCTTATCTGCCTTGGCATCACTTGTATTTCTGTCGGTATCTATGTATTAAAGGGATTCCGGCAACTGCCTGATGACGCGACCTTAGAACGAATCCTTTTGAAGCAAGGTATCAGCCTCAAGCAGATTCACTATAGCCAGGGCGATATCCAAGAAGAGATTAAGTGGAAGCTTGACGCCGAGGAGGTAAGACTGACTCAGGAAAATAATGTTGTCTCATTCCGTCAGTTTCATCTTACTGTAGAGCCCAAGGGCAAACCCAAGGTGCAGTTAGAAGGGCGGAGGGGGGAATATTCCCGCATTACAGGTATACTCCAAATGTGGGGAGACCTGCGAGTGAGTTCGGACGACGGATATAGTGCTAGATCAGAACATCTCGTATTTGATGAGAAAAACGGCCTGCTAACAACAGACGATCCGGTTAAAATTTCAGGACCATTTTTCACACTAACAGGAAAGGGCCTCTTTGTAGATCTCAACAAAGAGATCCTGAAAATACATTCTAACGTAACTACTGTGTTGCAACAGGAGCTTTTCAGTTGATGAAACTTTCAAAGTCTATTGCTATCCTTCTAGTCTGTTACTTTCTCATTTCCTCGTTTTCCTTTCACGTCCTTGCACAGCAAACAAGCTCAAAGGTTCCCGGCACCCAAGGACTTCAACCCATGGTGATAAGAGCCGACTCTCTCGTGGTGGATGATTCCAATAAGATGATTACCTTTTCGGGGCAGGTTTCTGCTGAAAGACAAGATTTTACCATCGAATGTGATAAGATGATCATATATTACGAAAGCTCTGGATCAAAATCAAAAAGCTCTGAAGCGCCCATGGGCTCCAAGATCAAGAAGATCGTTGCAGAAGGTCACGTCAAAATAAGGCGGAGTGAAGGGGGAGAGGCACTAGCAAGACATGCTGAATATTACGAGGGAGAGGACAAGGTAATATTGACAGGACAGCCCATGGTCAAACAGGGACAGAATTTTGTCAAAGGTGATAGAATAACCATTTTTCTTAAAGAGAACAGGAGTGTTGTGGAAAGCTCTCCCCAAAAAAAGGTGAAAGCTGTCATCTATCAGAAGAAAGAATCAAAATAGACTAATGGGCGACCACGACACATTTCACGCGGAAGACTTAGTGAAAATCTTTGACGGAAGGCGGGTCGTAGATAGGGTCAATATTCACCTTAACAGGAAGGAAGTAGTGGGGCTACTCGGTCCCAATGGTGCGGGAAAGACAACGACCTTTTATATGATGGTAGGCCTCACCAGGCCTGACAGCGGTACCGTGCTGTTGGATGGCGACGACATTACCGATGAGCCCATGTATATCCGGGCCAGGAAAGGAGTCACATATCTAGCGCAGGAACCCTCTGTGTTTCGAAAACTTTCCGTCGAAGACAATATATTGGCGATCCTGGAGGCCAGAGGTGTTTTATACCAAGAAAGGATTGAAAAAACCACTAAGGTATTGACCGATTTAAACATTGAGCATTTGCGCTCGCAACTGGCCGGAAATTTGTCTGGAGGCGAGAGAAGGCGCCTTGAGATCACCCGTGCCCTTTCCACTGACCCAAGATTCATGTTGTTGGACGAGCCGTTCGCAGGAATTGACCCATTGGCAGTGGCCGATCTCCAGCAAATCATTAAAGAGTTGAAAGATAGAGGCCTGGGCATTATCATTACTGACCACAATGTAAGAGAAACATTAAATGTTTGTGACCGGGCATACATAATACATGAGGGCAGGATCTTGCTATCCGGCACCCCCGCGGAGATTGTAAACAGTGAGATCGCCCGTGGTGTATATCTGGGAGAGGGTTTCAACCTTTAGCAATTGAAAGAAAACGGACTGGAATTTAAATGGCCTTAGAACTCAAACAGTCACTCAATCTCAGCCAGCAACT
>JALVSJ010000246.1 GCA_027024445.1 Desulfobacterales bacterium | reverse complement strand
GCTTAGCAATGAAAGCAGCCGTCCCGGTCTGCTCAAACGCGATGCCAAGAGGAATCAAACCGCCGAGTAAGAATACGGTCATCCAGTCGACGGAATGGTATGCCTCGTCCACAGAGAGGACTCCTGTGATGATCATGCCCAGCGCACCTGACATGAGGGCCACAGAGAGGCGTACATCAAAAACTATGATCTGAGCCAGGGCGACTGCTAGCCACAAAACTGCCCATTTTGCCTTTTCAGGACGCAAAATTTCCCCTTCTAGGGGCGTGGCGAATGTCAGGATCCTGGGTTGAGGTAAATTTTTGATCCTATGGAAACGGTCCCATGGCCCCTGGAGCAGGATAGTGTCACCCATTTTCAATTTTACATGATTGATCCCTGTATAATATATTCTAGGTCCCTTGTTGATGGCCACCGGGTTTACCCCGAACCGCTCTTGGAATTTGATCTGTCCAAGAGTCTTACCAATTAATTCAGACCTAGGTGACACAACCGTCTCTACCAATCCAGCATTGGTCCTGGCAAACTCATCGGCGAAAAACTCAAGACCTGGCTTGAGTGTCCAGCCTTTGTCCTCAGCCAGCCTCTTAACTCTTTCGATCGCCCCCATTATTACGATATCGTCTCCAGGGGATATTCTATCTTCCTTGGACGCAGTCAGCTTCTTTTTTCCTGTTTTTGCATTGCCAATAGCAACGACAGTGACAAGATAGTCTCTTCTTATCCCCAACTCTTCCAGCGTCCTGGGTCCGTCAAAATCCTCAGGAATATGGACCTCATAAGGCTGATCAAGGGCCCGGTAAGCCTCTACAAGCATGACTGTAATGCCCTTATCTGCTTCTCCCTTGCTGGCAGGGAGCACAAATTTTCCGAACAGCAAGAAGTAGAGCACAGCACTGGACAGCAGGCACACGCCTATGGGCGTCTGTGTAAATAGCCCAAAAGGCTCTAACTTTTTCCCTCCTAAGACCAGCAGATCATTCAGGAGGATTGTAGGGCTTGCTCCCACAAGGGTGAGGGTGCCGCCGATAATGGCACAGAATCCCATGGGCATCAAAAGCCTAGATACTGGAATATCAAGACGCTTGGCAATTCTCTGTGCAGCAGGCAGGAACAGGGCCGCTGCCCCGATATTTTGCATCATGGAAGATATTATGCCTACAGTGGTTGATATGAGGGCCATTATTCGTTTTTCACTTCGCCCTCCAAGTTTAATGATAGGTGCAGCGACCTTGTTCATTACACCGGTCTTGTCCAGGCCGGCACCTATTATTATTACCGCAATAATGGAAACTACAGCGTTGCTGCTAAGCCCAGAGAAGGCCTGTTGAGGGGTAACAAGACCAATCAGCGGAAGGAGTACCATCATTATGATTCCAACAACATCCACACGCACCCACTCAAAGATGAAAAGAACTATGGCAAATAAGAGAACCAGAAGCGTAAGCCCCATATCCGCGGTCATGCGCTAACCTCCTGTTGATGAGCTATAGGAACCCAACATCGCCCGGGGGTGAACTTTGGCCAAAAAGGGCGAAGCGAAGGTATCAGATTGTGAAAAAAATTGCAAGACAAGAATGATACGCTATCAAATGCGGTTTAGCCATACTTGATAGGCCACGAATCCTTAGCGGGTAAGCGGTGTTCTCAAG
>JALVSJ010000245.1 GCA_027024445.1 Desulfobacterales bacterium | reverse complement strand
ATGTTAAACATATAAGTTTGACACGGCCGTCCTGGGGATCCTCCACAGTGTCTACAAGGCCCCTGTTTCTAAGGCCACTTACTATTTTCGTCACCCGGCTCTTGGCAACATCCAGTTTTTGGGAAATCCCCTTTACGGTGAGGTACTTCTCTGCCTTAAATAACATTAGGCATTTCACTTCAGCATAAGGGACTCCCAAAATTTTCGATTCATAAAGGCGCCTTTCCTCACAACAATCTAGGATCTCGCTTATGAGTTCCTGGAGTTTCGAGATCTGAAGTTTAGTAAGATCGCCAGTTGTTTGTGAGCCGGCAACATTCATAGCATTAACAAAATATAATAGGGGGTACGCGGTGTCAAGAAAAAAATCACAAGCTCACGGTGCTTGAAAACATAACGCCACCCTGGTAGAGTTCCTTTCTGCTGCTAATCTTGGCGATAAAAAGAGGACGTTTTGAGGTTAGAAGTTATGACAGATGAAAGCATTAATAGTTATGACAGCCCTGAAGATGAGTGTTTCGAGGATCTTCTTCTCGCCTATGAACAGAAAGGGAGCGTGGATGTACAGGTGGGGGACTGGGTAGAAGCTAAGGTTGTCTCTATAGGACGGGAAAGCATTTTTGTCGACATTGGAACCGTAATGGATGGGGTGGTCGAAAAGGATGAGCTTCTTGACGAAAAGGGACAGGTAAGCTGCAAAATAGGAGACAAGTTGGAGTTGTATGTAGCCTCGGTGTCAGATGGCGAGGTAAGACTTTCCCGGGCTTTGTCAGGCACTGGCGGACTAAAGGCCATGAGGGATGCATTTGAAAATCAATTTCCTGTAGAAGGAAGGGTGGTAGGAAAATGCAAGGGAGGCTATGAGGTAAATCTGATGCACCGCAGAGCGTTTTGCCCGGGTAGCCAAATGGATCTAAGATATGCGGAGGATGAAGAACAGTACGTAGGGAAGACTTACAGATTTATTCTGACTCGCTTTGAGGAAGGGGGAAGAAACATCGTTGTCTCCAGGCGCAGGTTGCTTGAAAGAGAACTTGAAAAGGCAAGAGAAGAGTTTTTTGCAAACCTTAAAGAAGGTGATGTCCTTGATGGTAGAGTTACAAGGCTTGCACAGTTCGGAGCTTTCGTCGAGATATTTCCTGGGGTTGAAGGCATGGTGCATATATCAGAGTTGAGTTGGTCTCGTGTCAGCAGCCCCGAGGACGTTTTAAAGGTATCTGACAGAATTAAGGTGAAGGTATTGAGTGTAGAACTTGGCGAGGCCACCGGAAAGCCGAGGATTTCTCTTTCCATTAAAGGATCTGGCGAAGATCCTTGGGACTCTGTGGATAACAAGTACCAGGTGGGCCAGATAGTCAAGGGTAAAGTGACGCGGTGTTTATCTTTTGGTGCTTTCGTAGAACTGGAGCCGGGGGTGGAAGGACTTGTACACATAAGTGAGATGAGCTATACGAGGCGCGTGCTGAAACCCGAGAACATAGTGAGTCAGGGAGAGATTGTGAAGGTAATAATAAAAGAGGTTGACCATGAGAATAGGAGAATATCCCTAAGTCTGAAGGATCTGGAGGGAGATCCCTGGGCCGATATCCTTGAGCAATATAAGGAGGGACAGACAGTACAAGGGCGCTTGGAGCGAAAGGAGCAATATGGATA
>JALVSJ010000244.1 GCA_027024445.1 Desulfobacterales bacterium | reverse complement strand
CACAAATAAGGACCAGCCTCGGTGCCAATAAATAGGCAATCTCTTTCATGGACATGAGGGCATAAATACTGTCGGTCCTCACCTTTATGCCGCGGTCCAATCTCTCTTTTCTCTTTTGCTCCATAGTGTCCTTTTCCACGAAAACAATATGGGGCCCTGCGCCCCCGTCCTTTATACTCTTTCCTCCAGTTCCTTTTGTTTTCCAAAAAGACCTGACGGCTTGAGGATAAGGGTGATGATGATGGCCAGGATGGCCACCACCATCTGAAAATGAGACCCTATGTATACCACAGTCAATATCTGGGCAAACCCTATCAAAAATGCCGCCAGAACTGCGCCAAACCAGCTCCCCAGTCCTCCAACTATGCAGACCGCAATGGCCAGAATCAGCACATTGTACCCTGCCTCAACTACAATATTACCCAAAGGCAGCAGTAAAATAGCTGCAAGAGCAGCTAGGGCAGAACCGAGCACCATGGCCACCACGGCCATCACATCGGAGTCTATTCCCAACATCAAAGATGCCCTCTCGTCCTGGGCCATACCCCTGAGGGCAAGCCCAACCCTGGTTCGACGGGTGAACACCCACAAGAAGATAACAACACAGGCACCAATTCCCACTACTATTATTCGTTGATAATCAACTGGCACACCCCATATCATGATGCTCCCTTCGGCAAATACGGGCAGGGTATATGTCAGCCCTTTGAAGCCCCCCCACCTAAGGCCCTCCAGAATTGTAAGACCCATTGCGTAGGATGCGATTATCTCAGATATGGCCATGCCCCGGACCCTGATGAGAATGAATTGGTACATGAGGCCACCGATCAGTCCAGTGATCACCATTGAAAGCAGGATGCTGAGCACATAATTGAGACCCAGGCCCTTGAGGAAAGTCCAGGTTATGAATCCAGCAACAACATACAGGGCACCGTGTGCGAAGTTGGGCAATCTGCTGATGCCATAAACAAGGGCAAAGCCCAGCGCTATCAGTGCGAGGGAAATACTATTTATGATTCCATAGATAATGATTTCCATTGGGTGCTCCTGAGCACTCCTCCTGTGAGAAAGACTTTTTGGGGGTGATAGTTCTTCGATCGGTTTTGGGGACCGGCACGAGTCAGCCGATCCCCTTTCAGAACTACTTCTTCATCCAAGGAGGCAGCAAGATTTCTCCCATTGCAATGGACTTGGGGAATACCACCACCCTCTTTCCAGCCTGCCATTGGAAGATGGTGCCCACCGCTCCTTTCTTGGGATCGAGGCTGGGGATAACCTGATGGCTTCTGGTATCAAACCTAATCCTGCCATAAACCCCCATCATATCGGTCTGCTCAAGGGCCTTGACCACCTTATCAGGATCAAGGCTACCGGCCCTTTCAATGGCCGCCTTCAGCACATAAGGGGCCATGTAGCTGCTCGAAGTACCGTAGCCCTCGGGTTCCAATCCCCACCTCTTCTTGTAAGCGTTGACAAACTTCATAGTCCAAGGAGTAGCGTTTGAAGGTGCATTGCCGGCATTGACCACGTTTGCAAGACAATACTCACCCTTTCCCTCTGTTGCTTTCCAGAACCCTGGTTGCTCAGCCGCAGAGATAATAGAACCAAAAGGAAGGGCAGGGACCTTCATGTCATACCATTGCTTCAATAGAATAG
>JALVSJ010000243.1 GCA_027024445.1 Desulfobacterales bacterium | reverse complement strand
AATACTACCATAGAATGCTTTGGCTCTGTGTCCAAGTTAATTATTCCTCTAAATAGAGGTCTAATATCTAATTCATTATGTATAACCTCAAATACATATGGTTCACGTTCACACTCTTTCCCTCTTATTCGTAAAACTCTAACAACTATATAGTCATTACTATAAACTATTTTATGACTAAAGTGAACGACATTATCAGCAAGAGAAGCCATATCATGTTCAGATGATGAGTCATCGGAAGTACCAGCTATAAACATAGATGTAACTCCTACCGCCTGAAAGATATCAATAAGCATAGGTAAAAAAAATGGGCTCTTGGCAAGCAAGGGAAAACGTATATTTAATTGAGAAACATCATCAAAGACAACCCTTTTATATTTAGACTGAGGGCCGTTATCGTCTGCTTTTTCCTTTCCGGGTGCAAGCATAGCCCTTACACCCATCTTTTCCACAACTCTATCCGTAAACTCCTCAACCGCTATGAATCCAGGACGGAAATGAAGCACGTCAAGATATTCTTCAATCTGTGATGGTTTTATGGGGTCTCGTCCTCTTTGTTTCGGAAAATTTGAGTCGATCGTAGGCTCCCTTAGAGATATCAGGAGCACCTTTTCCTTGTTCCTTACTCCTTCAGCCAGAAAATTCAGTCCGACTAAGCTCTTGCGAGCGTTTCTCTCACCAATTATCGCGGTGCAAGATTTCTCTCTTAAGGACTCCCGCAGGTGGGAGTCAGGGGGTTTTTCACTTTCAGTGCCCATCAATAATCTGTCTAATCCGTCAATCCCGGTACTAAGTACATGTGAACATAATTACGATGACGTATTATAATTGCCTTTTTCCTCTATTTGCGATAGAATCCATCTCCTGGAAAGGGAGTGGAATATGCCAAGAAAAAGTCCATTTGTTATCCTTTTGGAACAAGAGGAGAAGGCAAAGTTGGAGCGTATTGCTCGGAAATATACGTTACCGTATTGTGATGTTATGCGTGCCAAGATTGTCCTCCTCGCCGCAGAAGGCCTCTCGAATAAGGAAATCGGTGAAAGGCTCGACTTGCCGAGGCAAATCGTCTCGAAGTGGCGAAAACGCTTCTTCGAGCAACGCTTGGCCGGTCTTCAGGAACGACCAAGGCGCGGGAGGCCCAGCGCCTTTCCCCCCTGAGATTGTGATGGAAATCAAGGCGCTGGCCTGTGAACTGCCCAAGGACTTGGGATTGCCATTGTCTCGGCTCAGCCGCAAAGAAATCGCCCAGCAAGCCGTCAATCGAGGCATTGTCGCCTCCATTAGCGGAACCACTGTCTGGCGTTGGCTCAGTGCCGATGCCATCCGTCCGTGGTGCTATCGAAGCTGGATCTGGCCGAGGGATCCTGATTTCGAACGGAAGGCCGGTTTGATTCTCGATCTCTACCACGGACAATGGCAAGGCGAACCGCTCGGAGCGAACGACTATGTCATCAGTGCTGACGAAAAGACCAGTATCCAGGCTCGACATCGGGTGGCAAAAACTACGGCGCCCAGACCGGGCCGTTATGGGCGCATCGAGCACGAGTATGAACGAACAGGGGCCTTGGCCTATCTGGCGGCATGGGATGTCCATCAGGCCAAGCTCTTCGGTATCTGTTGCCGAAATACGGGAATCGAAAGCTTTCATCAACTGGTTGA
>JALVSJ010000242.1 GCA_027024445.1 Desulfobacterales bacterium | reverse complement strand
GCCTTCGGTCTTCAGCCTACTTTCCTAAACCTTGAAAGGAGGCGATAACATGAGGATAGGCTTTATATCCACATATCCACCAATTGAATGCGGCATCGCCACGTATACCCAATACCTGACAGATGCGCTCCGATCAAAGCAAACGGATATCTACATAGTGTCCCATATCGGTGGGTCAGGCCAGCAGGTCTTTCCCACTTTTGATTACGAGGATGGTGACCTGGCAGAAAAGGCCTTTTCCACTATGGTCCGTTTCACTCCCGACATAGTACATGTGCAGCATGAATTCGGGCTTTATGGGAAGCATCTTGGGGTGTCAGTGGTTCCACTGATTCTGGAATTCAAGATGCTGGGCATACCGGTAGTGAGTACGCTCCACACGGTGTACACTGATTTGGACATGCCTCACAGGACTATCCTTGAGGCAGTTATCACCAATTCCGATAGAGTTATCGTGCACGAGGGCTACCAATTGGATACCCTGAAGTCTCTCATGCCCGAGCCGCTGCACGACCGTATCAAAGTTGTTCCTCACGGGGCAAGGGAGATTGATATTCTCCCTGATGCAAAGAAAAAATTAGGACTGCCCGAGGACAAGAAGGTTATCCTCATAATTGGGTATATCAGGCCATCTAAGAACTTCGAACTTGTTATTGATATATTTCCGGAGATCCTTGAGAAATATCCCAACGCTGTCCTTGTAATGGCGGGCAAAACCAGGGGCCAGGAATATGTTGAATACCGCAATCAACTCCTCGAGAGGATTGCCAATTCACCTGCGCGCGATAATATAATAGTGCTAAGAGGTCAGCTTCCCCAGCATGTCTTTGATCAGGTCCTGTGTGCAGCAGATGTGGTAGTGCTTCCTTATAAAATAGTTTCTCAAAGCGGAATCCTCGCTCACTGTTTGGCCTTTGGCAGACCTATTGTTGCCAGCAGCGGCAGGGCATTGGTGGATACTCTGGGGAGGGCAAATACCGGAATAGTGTGCAATGACAGGAGAGAATTCATAGATGCAATAGTAAAAGTACTCTCCGATGAGTCTTTGGCTAGGCAGTTTTGCGAAAATGCCAGAAATTTTGTAAGAAACAATATTTCATGGTCGATTATTGCTGATAAGCATCTCGAGTTGTACCGAGATATCACGGATGCTCCAAAGGTTGATGTGCGAATAATTACTACTGAGTGAGGTTGGCGATATGAAGCCCAAACTACACCCTTTCATGAGGTTTGAACACAATCCCATACTGACAAGCGAGGATATCCCTTATCCCTGCAACACGGTGTTTAATGCCGCGGCATGCAAATGCAATGATCAGTACCTGCTCTTACTTCGGGTGGAGGACCTGAGGGGGCACAGCCACCTTACCCTGGCCCGTTCCGATGATGGGTACCATTTCGAGGTGGACAAGGAACCCTGGATAACGCCTTCTCAAGACCCGGAAATAGAGATCTACGAACGCTACGGCGTAGAAGACCCACGGATCACGCAAATGGACGATACATTTTTTATTACTTATACTGCTTATGGACCATATGGCCCAAGGGCCGCTATTGGTTACACCAAAGACTTTGTTTCATTCGAAAGAGTATCAATGATCAGCACGCCAGACGATAAAGATGCGGTGCTTTTCCCAGAAAAGATTAAGGGTAACTATGCCGTGCTTAACAGACCCCAGGGTCTGGGCGGAGAAAAGGGGGCCATATGGATCAGTTATTCTCCGGACCTTGTATACTGGGGGAAAGCACACCTGGTATTGGGTCCTGAGCCCGGGTGGGGGCCTTCCAAGGTAGGTATGTGCACACCGCCCATAAGGACTGATGAAGGGTGGCTTGCTATCTATCATGGCGTCAGGGAGACAGGGGGAGGGAGGCTTTATCGCATTGGCGCCATGCTCCTGGATCTTGAAAACCCGGAAAAGGTGCTGGGCTATACGCCTCATTTTATCTTTGGGCCTGAGTTCCCCTATGAGAGAAGCGGAGATGTTCCTAACGTGGTATTCCCCTGTGGCGCGGTGGTGGAAGACGATGGCACGGTGAAAATGTACTATGGTGCGGCAGACACCTGTATCGCCCTTGCAGAGGCCAGACTTGAAGATTTGGTGTCCCTATGTACCAAAATGCGAGACTAAAAAGCTGAGGATTTAAAGAATCAGAGTGGAGGATAAAGGCTGAAGGGAGACACAGCTCAAAAACGCAAAGTCGGGAGATCCTTTTCAGACTGCATCTGACTCCTTGCAGTGAGGCGGTCCTTCCCGCCTGCCTGGCCGGCAGGACGGACGAGATGCCTGAGGGTTCCGTTGTGGGCTGCTTTATCCGCAACCTGAGCATCCCTGCTCGGGCCGCCCTGAGAGTCACGGGGAAGCTCATCCGGTATAGATGCAGTCTTCCAAGGACCCCCTGCGTTTGTCGAGCGTGTTTTTCTTCAGCCTTCAGCCTTAGGACTGCTTATATAATTGAATCACCACTAAAGCTCGCTGCTTTGCTCAAGGATCCCGAGAGAATAGTCACCCTGCTTGAACCGCTCAACGCATTTTTCAACCAACTGGTCATTTGTGAGGGCCATATCCAAATACCTGGTTGAGCCCAGCAGCCTTCCCAGTATATTGACCTTTTCAAGGGATTGATCTTTGGGGGCATACATCATCCGGGCCTTTAGAAAGTCTCCTTTGGTGTCTACGGTAAAGTCATAATCAGCCAGTACTGTTCGTATGAACTTCACTCTTCTGGCGCGCCTCTGCTCGGGCGCCGCACCCCCTTTAAATGTGAATGAGACATAGTTATCGTGTACATTATCGCACACGTATGCATCTACCGTGGCAAAATGATATCCAAACCTGAAGCTCGCGTTGAGGTAGTTTTCGGCCAAAAGGACATAGTTCTCACCCATCTGCTGATCCGCTGCCAGAGTGTCAACCATAGCTTGGGTCATGGCCGAGAAAAACCCTTTGAGATCCAGGCTGCCCGGTGACAACGCTTTCCAGGGAATATTCCTGTGAGTTAATCCCTTCCATAGGGCCTGAAAGATTTCGCACTTAATATTTTCTGGGGTTATCGTGTTTTTTTTCGCCTGCTCCACGATATCCCCCTGGATGTCAATCACGTAAATAGGCAGAGGAATATCTGATACCAGCCGGAACGATCTGCCCTTTTTTTTGAGGGTTTTACTGTCGCCGACACTGAATATGGCATTCAGAGCCGCCTCATGGGCAAAACGTATTATGTCGTGTAGGCTCGAACAGTTGTCAGGGGAAAACTCTGGTGAGTTGGGGTCAAGGAGCTGCAGAGGAGCCACTAAAGGGATCAACCTGTGAAGAAGCCTGTAGGCTTCGGTATCCTTAATGTTTACAGGTGCCTTCTCAGCTTTTGCCTGTGAGGCTATCTCGTACTTTCCTATATCCCTGTACACGGTAACGTTACTGGCATTCACTACCACTTGTGCGCCTTCAGGGAGTCTCTTTGTTGCCTCACGGGCATCAACGATTGTGGGTACCTGAAACTCTCTGGCAAGGCATGACATGTGGTCCGTGGGACTTCCAAGGTTTGTAACAATAGCCCTAACCTTATCCATGACCTTGACAAAGCGAGGAGAAGTCCTCCCTGCTACCAAGACTGCTCCCTCTGGGCAAAGGGCAAGATCATGCTCGGTGCGGTAACGGAAAACCCGGCCTGCGCCTATTCCCCCGCATGACACCTTTCCCCCTTTAAGTAGGACCGGATAACCCGTCAGATCAATCTGAGGTTCTGCCTCTCCTTTTGCTAATGCCAGAGGCCGAGTCTGCAACAGATATATTTCGCCCTTTTGATCCAGGGCCCATTCTATGTCCTGAGGCCAGTCATAATGCTTTTCAAGGTTAAAAGAATAAGACAGCAGCGTCTCGAGATGATTTTTATCGAGGCAAGGCTGCTGTCGATACTGCTCTGGAACTTTTGCCTTTTGAACGCCTCCTTTGGGGTTCGGAACAATCATAACCCTTTTTATCGGAATCTCCTGTTTCACAATATGCAGGTTAGGCACTTTTCGGAGTATATAAGTGTCGGCACGGCCTTGGCCGTCAACGAGCATCTGGCCGAGCCCCCATACCGCAGTGATAATTATGTGCTGGTTCTGTGGATTGTTTGGGTCTTCCGTATAAATTACTCCTGCGGCCTTCGCGTTAACCATCTCAACCACACCTGCGCTCATGGCAACATCTTCGTCCCTGTATCCTTTCTTCATCCGGTAATAGATAGCTCTGGCATTGTATTTACTTGCAATCACCTCTTTGTAAGCTGATTCCAATTGATCCGGGGGAACATTTAGCAACGTGGTGTACTGACCTGCGAATGAGGCCTCACCGTCTTCACCAAGAGCACTGCTTCTGATGGAGACGAAACATCCCGGTGTATGGCGGGACAGTTCCTCGTATCCCTCACGGAGATACTCGGAGAGCTCAGGCGGGAGTGAGGCCTTACGGATTAGATCTTTAATGGCGTTTTCGGCCCTGATCAGGGCTTCTGTGTCTTCCTTGTTCGTCTTTTCCAGGATGTTAGGGATAACAACATCCAGGCCATTGTATTCAAGGAATTGATTATAGGCGCATACCGTAATGGCGAATCCCTCGGGTACAGGAAGACCGAGCCTGTTTTTCATCTCTCCGAGGTTGGCCATTTTATCGCCGATTTTGTCTGCTATCTCCCGGTAGGCTTCATCGAGGGACACTGAAGTGAAGATAACAACGGGTTCCTTCTTGCCCGTCATGACATCGCGAATCTGCGCCATTATTCTTTTCTCTGCTTCTTCCAGGGCATGATATTTCCCGTCTGTCAAATCATTCAGCAGGTGCATAATGTTCTGTGTGCTAATGAGGAGTTTTTTCACAACTCCCTGGAGGTAGGGAATTGTGAAGATAGTTTTCCCGTGGTATTTGTTCTGCAATTCGCTAATAAGCTCAAGGGCATAATCATTCTCTGCCAGGAGCTTTACAAAAAGCTGATACTTCTCTTTAAGCTGATCTGTGATGTCATGTTTTTGTTTCCCTTTAAACAGCAGATGCTTAACTTGAGACAGGAATTGGGGCATCTAACGAATTCCTCCTCGTGCGGCTTAAAATCAGTTCATCGAAAATTTGGTCGCCGTCTATCAAATTAAACAAATCCCCCAAGCGCTTATTCCCGTTCATATCATGCGCAAGGAGGACCCTGGCGTGTAATGCCACACAAAAAAGTTACAAAGTTATTATACCCGATAGGTGGGAATTTCTACAAGGTAAATATCCTGGAAAGGGCTCATGGAAGCCTGAGAGGGAATCAGAACCCACAGACCAGGATGTTTCTTCTTAGGCCCTTCACATCCTTACCGCCGACCA
>JALVSJ010000241.1 GCA_027024445.1 Desulfobacterales bacterium | reverse complement strand
CAGGAAACCACCATCCATAGTCTACGCCCACAACGCTGGGATGGATTTGCGCTGTAAGCCGGGCTTTTTGTTTTATTTGCCCGTTGGGCGTTTTAATGAGCACAGTATCTCCTTCGTGAATACCGTATTTTGAAGCTGTCTCGGGGTGAATCCATACCTCGGGCTCAGGTTGTACCTTTCGTAGGGACGGTATCTGCCTGCCGCTGGTATGGCGGAACTGCTCTGCCTTCCAAGAGGTGAAGATAAGAGGATATTTTTCTGATAGGTCCGGCTCACTGTAAGGTGTCGTGGGTAGCTCCTTATACGTAGGTACAGGATCAAATCCCCACTGTGCAAGTCTTTCGCTGTAAAGCTCCACTTTGCCCGAAGGAGTGTCAAACCCATGCTTTTCATGATTGCGGTATAGTTTGACCCCTTCAAGGACTCCCACTTGTCTGAATTCCTCAAAGGTCAGTCCAGAGGGCTCCAGAATAAAGTCAAGCCACTGGTCGTTGGTGTCCCAAAAGAACTGTCCTAATCCAAGCCTGCGAGCCAGCTCTCCCACGATCTCAAAATCGGATCTGCATTGAGCCACCTGAGTGGACTTTTGCTGTACCTGGGCGATTGGATAATAAGGAGGGGCAATAACAGCATCAAACTCCAGGAATGTGGCCACAGGGAGAACAATATCGGCTAATGCCGCGGTTGGGGTCATGAACATGTCTGCCACTGCCAGGAACTCAAGGTTATTGAGGGCCTGCGCCACACGCCGGGAATTAGGGTAGGTAAGAAGAATGTCACCTCCCTGCACATATCCCAGTTTGAGTGGATATGGTTCGCCCTCCAGAATGGCCTTAATAATACTCTGAGGGAGAGCATAAAAGACGTTTGGAAGCATCCCTGACTTTGCATCGAGTCGGTTATCCCTGAGATGGGCAGGCATTTGATCCCTGAGGTCCAATTCGGGCGAGCCAAGAGTGGGCCGAACAGGAGGCTGAGTGCACTTCAGCTCACCCCCCGGAATGCCGAGGTTGCCCGAAATTGCTCTTATGATGGCCAGGGCTCTCGCGGTTTGAAAATTATTTAAATTATGGTCAATGGCATTTCCGGCCTGAATTACTGAAGGCCTGGACTCGCAGTAAAGCCTGGCCACTGCTCGGATCATATCTGAAGGCACCCAGGTTATGTCCTCTACTTTTTCAGGCGTATATTCCGAGACTTGTTTGGCCAGTTCTTCAAATCCGATACACCATTTATCCACAAACTCTTTGTCATAGAGGTTATCAGCAATGATCACGTTTATGATACCCAATGCGAGGGCAAGATCAGTACCCGGCCTTAATTGGACCCAGATATCTGCATCAAAGCCTATATCAAATTTCCTGGGATCTACCACTATCAGCTTTGCGCCACGACTGAGGGCATCGAAAGCCTTGTGATATTCACCTATCCTGGTAGCCCGAAGATTAGCTCCCCACACCACAACACAACCAGGGGGGTACTCATAGTCTGGAACCGGGTTGTAGCCATGGGTGAAGACACTGCCATATACCCTTGGCACGTAGCACACTGGCGCCATGGAGGCTATGTTTGGTGCACCCAGCACATTGGCAAAGCGGGCAAGGAAGGTACCATCGTATCCACCTTTAAAAGAACCGCGCATGAAGACGATACTTTCAGGCCCCC
>JALVSJ010000240.1 GCA_027024445.1 Desulfobacterales bacterium | reverse complement strand
AGCAACTTGAGTCAGAGGGCTGCAGAGATGCTCAAAGAGGATATGGAAGTAATGGGCCCGGTGAGGGTAAAAGAGGTGGAACAGGCACAGAGAAGTATCATTAAGACAGCAAGAAGACTGGAAGAGGAAGGCAAGATTGTGCTCGGAGGCCGGGGAGGTGATGACGTCGTTGTCTAATTTAATCAAGAGACACCAGCATGAGGGCCTTAAAATAGAGGCTTTCCGGGCCCAGGAAATAAAGGTAGATACCGAATTCAATAGCTCTTCACACAAGCATGTGAGGCGGGGTGGCACGCAGGATCGAATCTCTGAAATAGAAAGAGAGGCCTATGAGAAAGGATTCAATCAGGGGCAGAAAGATGGTCTTGCTTTGGGAAAAAAGCGCTTGGAGGAGACCGCAAAAAGATTGGACGCGTTGATAAGCAGCCTGTCCGAGCTCAAGGGTAACCTCTATCGAGAGGCAGAGGAGGAGATACTGAAGCTGTCAGTGGAGATAGCCAGGAAGATTCTGGATAAAGAGATCGGCTTGGACAAAGATATGGTATTGCGGTCAATAAGGAAGGCGACGGAGTTTCTTACTGAACGCACAGCTATCAGGATACTGGTTAACCCGGCTGACATGCACAAAGTGGAAGAAGCGCTTCCTGAAATAAAGGCCAGAAAAAAGGTAGAGAGGATAGAGTTGGCAGAAGATCCGAGCATAGCTCGGGGGGGATGTATACTTGAGACGGGTTTTGGGAGTATTAATGCAGCTATCGAAGATCAACTGGAAGCTATAGCGAGAGAGTTGGAGGATGAGTTAGGCAACACCGGCCATGGGAGCACAAATATCGCTTAAGAAATATATTGATAAGCTGGATGCGGTAGAGCCTGTCCTGCTGGAGGGCAGAGTTACTAAGGTTGTGGGGACTGTGATAGAAGGCAATGGCCCTTCCATGCCATTAGGCGGGATATGTCAGGTTTACCCACCGCGTTATGCAGACCCTGTGCTGGCAGAAGTCATCGGATTTAGAGAAAATTCTCTGCTGTTGATGCCTCTGTGTTCATGCGACGGCGTGGAACCGGGCAGTAGAATAGTGGCGAGAAAATATCAGGCCTCAGTGCACGTTGGTTTCGACATGCTGGGCAGGGTATTGGACGGGTTGGGGGAGCCAATAGATGGTGGACACCCTATCCGCTACACCAAGACAATGCCCTTGTACGCAAAGCCCCTTAATCCCTTAAACAGGACCAGGATCAAGGAGCCTCTGGACGTGGGAATAAGGGCGATCAATTCACTGGTGACTCTGGCCAAAGGACAAAGGGCTGCTATTATGGCTGGATCCGGGGTGGGAAAAAGTGTGCTTCTTGGAATGATGGCAAGGTTTACAAAAGCAGATGTTAATGTAATTGCCCTTATTGGTGAGAGGGGTAGAGAGGTAAAGGAGTTTATCGAAAAGGATCTTGGTGCAGAAGGTCTGAAGCGTTCTGTGGTGGTCGCAGCCACATCTGACACCTCTCCTCTGATCCGGATGAGGGGAGCATACCTGGCCACAGCAATAGCGGAATTCTTCAGGGATAACGGCAAAGATGTCTTGTTGATGATGGATTCCATCACAAGGTTCGCCATGGCCGCCCGGGAGGTGGGTCTGGCATCGGGTGAGCCACCCAGCAACAAGGCATATCCTCCCAGTACATTCGCCCATCTTCCAAGGCTTTTGGAAAGGGCCGGCACCAATGGCAGAAAAGGGTCAATAACAGGCCTCTACACGGTACTGGTGGAGGGCGACGATATGAACGAGCCCATTGCCGACGCGGTTCGCTCCATTGTGGATGGTCACATTGTATTGGACAGGACCCTTGCCTCGCGTGGCCACTACCCGGCCATTGACGTGCTTTCCAGTGTGAGCAGATTGATGAATGACGTAGTGGATTCTGCTCATTTGGACTATTCCAAGAAGTTTAGGGCGTTAATGGCAGATTATGCAAAGATAGAAGATCTTGTTAACCTGGGCGCTTACAAGAAAGGAAATAACAAAAGAGCTGACTATGCAGTGAACATGATAGACAAATTAAACGCCTTTTTGCGCCAAGATGTTGGAAGCAGATCGACAATGGAAGAGGGAGTAAAGCGCTTGAAGGAATTGTTCGGTTGATTAGGGGATGGCTATGGCGTTCAAATTCCGATACGAAAGCCTGCTAAACTACAGAAGGCATTTAAAAGATATGGCCAAGGTGGAGCTGGCTCGTTCAATGGAGCAATTACAAGTGGCTAAAGAAGCCCTGGAATCCCTTACTGTAGAGTATAATAAGGCCACCGGCAGGCTTAACCACAGTCTGAGGGAAGGCATTACAGCGCAAAAGCTCAAAAACTACACAACGTATTTGGGCAGACTGAAAGAAGAGATATCCCAGAAAGCGCTTCAGGTGGCTGAGTGGGAAGAAATCGTTGAGAAAAATAGATCAGCGTTATTGGAAAAGGATAAGGAATGGAAGATAATGGACAAACTGAAAGAAAAGGATTTTCGGAAATGGGTAGGAGAAAGAGAGGCGAAGGAACGTGTAGCACTGAACGAAATGGCAGCGCTGCGTCACGGAAGAGAATTTCGTTAGGATCCAAAGGCCCTTTCATCTTCCTTATGTTTTTCCTTGGGGCTATTGTGCTTTCCAAAATGATCTTGAGCGGTGTGTACATTTCAACGCACTACTTTGGTAATGAGGCGTTGGCAAAGCAGGAGGAGCAGGACTCTGGGCAAAGTTCTTTTCCTGTAGTGACAGAGGAATCCCTAATTAAGAAACAAATGGAGTTGAAAAAAAGGGAGGAGGACATAGCCAAGAAAGAAAAAGAATATCTGGCGTTGAAACAAGAAACAGAAGCAAAGATGGCAGAGCTCAATGAGCTTCAGACCAAGCTTGCCAACTACGTAAAGAAGCTGGCCCAGAGAGAAAAAGCCTTGAAAGATGCAAAGATGGCCCATTTGGTGTCTCTGTATACGGCCATGGAGCCCGCAAAGGCAGCTGCCATTATGGAAAAGCTGAAAATGGAAACCGTTGTAAAGATTTTGAGAAATATGAAAGGCAAAGCCGCAGGAAGGATTGTAGCGATGATGAGCCCTGAAAAGGCTGCCATGATAAGTGAGCGATTGTCCAGAGAACAATAGAAGACCTTCCTGTACTTGTTTTTCCACAAATCTTCAGTTACTATCACCCATCTCAAATCATCCCAGTACAAAATAGGTTGCTGGCAGAAACTGGGGAACGGCCGCGTGGCTTCAGCGCCTTGCCCTCAGCCAGGGATACTAGATACTATGTGGATTAGGAAGCATGAACGGGGCCATGATGACAAGGAACCCGGCACCAAACACGACAACAGGAGTCCTGGCCTGCCTGGGAGCAGCCACAACTTGGGGAGCCAACGGGGTGGCGAGCAAATACCTCATGAATATGGGGCTGTCACCTTTTGTGCTTTCCCAGGGCAGGCTTACCATTGCTTCGGCCCTGACGGCCTTGTGGCTTGCTCTGAGCCGACCTGACGCCCTCCGCATTGAAAGAAGACATTTGCCCCATTTTGCATTTTTGGGCGTTGTGGGAATGGCAGGCGTCAATGTATGCTACTTCGAGGCCATCTCCAAAATTGCAACTGCTGCGGCTATCCTAATAGAGTATATCGCTCCGGTTCTTATAGCAGTTTATGCGCGCCTTTTTATGGCCCAGAGGATGGGGCCCATGAGATGGATCGCTTTGTTTTTGGCCCTTATGGGGTGCTATTTCGTGGTCGGCGGGTACAATATCAATTTGTTTAATATGAATTCTACAGGCCTTATGTGGGGCCTGGGAGCAGCCTTCACTTATTCTTTTTACATTATTTACTCGGAGTATTTGCTAAGAGTATATGGTCCTTGGACCATCCTCCTCTATGCCCTAATATTCGGTGCCTTAAGCTGGAACATAGTGCTAGGCCCTGCTACGCTCCCGAAGATGGGATGGGATGCCACATCATGGACGTTGATCTTTCTGTGTTCGAGTTTGGGTACCATTGTTCCGTTCGGACTATTTGCATGGGGAGTGGAGCTTTTGAGGTCTACACGCGCTACGATTGTGGCAACATTTGAGCCCATCTCGGCAGGGCTCATAGCTTTCGTGTTCCTGGGAGAGAGACTGGAACTGTTGCAAATCGCTGGTGGAGTGGCCGTCATAATTTCCGTGATTTTGGTTCAGATGGAAAAGGAACTGGACGAGCTGAGCCCTGCGGTCCTGAAACAGCAAACATCTGCTCGCGCCATGGTTGTTCGTGAAAGCAAGTAGGCTCCTTGCCACTGCAACATACCGTGCTTCACTTTTTTTGCGAGAACCCCATCTAGTCCTGCGCCTAGGGGGGCCCTAGGCACCTTTACTGTTTACAAAGATCGCGACTCACCACCTAATTTTCAAGAAATAATTCTACCTGTCAGGCATGATCGGAAAAATTTTCCTTTGGCTCCCTCAACCGGGCATATTTTTCCTTGGAAATCCATTGAAATTAAAACCACAGTTTCTTCCGTGGTCTAGTAACCTTCTGATATTCAAGAAAAAAATATGGAACTTAATTTGGTGGCACGACGCTTGCTGTTAGCCACCGACAGTACGGTGAATTCAAACAAGAGGTGAATAAATGAAAGACCCGGTGGCGCTCAATTTGTTTATGGATATTTCTCCCCAATCTGATGCTTCAAGTAAAGGAGGGAGTCTGGCGCCTACAAAAAGACTTTTTGGAAAGCTGTTGGCAAAGGAAATCCACGGGATAAGGTTTTCGCAGGACCATCGGATGGGTAAGAGCAATAAACAGTGTTCTATCCAAAAGGAATGGAAAATAGTTGAATCATTGACTGGACTGATTGGCGCGGGTGTCATGATCCCCTCCACAAAGGGGGCTGCCCTCGCGAGTATTCTCGAAAAGTTAGGACTTACGAAAGAGCAGATTACGTCACTAATAAACAAAGCTACTGATTCCAATGGACTGATACACTTGGACGCGCTAGCACGGGGTGTTCAAAGCATATTAGCCAAGAGACCATCAGGGGACTCGAACATTGGTATAGGAAGAGAATACGTACCACAGTTGGCTTTAGCCTTCCTGAGATTGGGCGGCGACTTGGAAGCGGTAAAAGGTGCACTGGAGAAACACGGGCTTGCAAAAGCTGAATTGGAAATAACTGACGTTGTAGCAATGCTGAAGGACCTTGCTCCTGGCCTGAAACTGAGTGAAAAGGATATGGAGGCTTTATTGCGAAATCTGGGCATACCTCTTAGACCACAAAATTTAGGCTCATTGGCAAAGGAGTTGAAGGGTAAAGAGGATATATTGAAGATATTTCAGGAGCCAAAAGACTCAAGTAAGGGACAGAGTGCAGTTGCAAAGAGAAAGCTAGCCTATGTTCTAAGGGGCAAGGGCCTGTCCCCTGAGAAGATAAAACAAATTCTGGAGACCACGACCTTCAATTCAGCTAAAGGGGCGCGAGATAATGAAAAGGGCGAAGAAGTTACAGAGAAACAAATAGAAGCACTGCTCAAGAGCATACGAGTAAAAGACAAAACAAACACCAAAAACCTATCGCTTCGAGAGCAGTTAAAGGCCCGCCTAAATGAAGTGGCAGAGGCAAGTGGTGATAAGCCTCACAAACCGATGTCTCAAATCAAATCTATTCGTGTATCCATATCAAGGCCTGAAGAATCAGGAAATACTCAGAAAAGTCCGATCACCTCGGCACTAAGAAATAAACCAGGGAAAACTACAAGAATCTCGAAATTAACTTCTGAAAACAAGAATCAAGCGCCTTTGGTTCTAGACAGTAATCAAAACACCCTCCGGTCAGAAGCTATTGAGTGGGTTAGTCCAACAGTAGCCAATTGGACAAATCCCTACGACACTCTCCAAAAGGTGATTGAGCACTTAAGGTGGATGGTGGCAAGGGGACAACACGAAAGCAAACTCACTCTGCATCCCCCGGAGCTTGGGCAGATAGACCTCAGAGTTCTTGTGAAGCAGGGACATTTGCAAGTGCAGCTTGGTACGGAACATCCCTGGGCAAAAGAAATTGTGGAAGGAAGCCTCAATGTCCTCAGGCACCATCTGACTCAGGCGGGGTTTGTGGTGGACAAGTTAGAGGTAATGGTTGGTTTGGGGGGAGGAGGATTTGAAGCGTCATCAGGGCAGGGTGAACAAAATGAGAGGTTTTCCCATTCGCACAATATCCAGGTGTCAAATCACACCGAGGTGATTCAAGACACGAAAACTCCAGGTGTAGTTTTAGAACATAGCCATCAATTGAGTATAGTTGTTTAAAAAGGAGATGTTATCATGATAGCAGCACTCCAGTCCGCAGCAAATCAAGGATTGCAGATTTCAACTGATGCTGCAAGCGAGAGCAGATCAAAACTGGGCAGAGATGATTTTCTCAAGATCTTTCTTACTCAACTTCAATATCAGGACCCCCTTAATCCCATGGAAGGCACCGAATTTACTGCTCAGCTTGCACAATTCAGCAGCCTTGAGCAGCTATTCAACGTCAACGAAAACCTGAGCAAGATCAAGTCCGTGCAAGATAGTGAGTCGCGTTTTCAGGCACTGGGACTAATTGGTAAGGAAATCAAGGCCCAAGGGGATTCGTTGTCACTAAAAGAAGGTGCAAGTGCAACAGGAGCATTCGATATACAAGAAACCGCAGAGTGCACAGTTATCATTGAAGATCAGTCGGGTAATGTTGTGAGAAAAATACCACTGGGACAATTGGACCCTGGCCACCATATTTTTGCATGGGACGGAATGGATGAGGCAGGAAGAGAAATGCCCCCTGGTCGATACGGGTTTAGCATACTTTCGTTGAATGATACCGGAGAGGCAGTCCCGACAGATACCTTTATTTGCGGAGTCGTAAGTCGAGTAAGTATGGAGGGCGATTCTCCGGTTTTGTATGTGGAAGATGTGCCTATCAGTTTAGACCAGGTAAGTGAAGTTCAATTGCCTGGGAATGAAGATAACAGCAGCTAGAGAAATTACGTGCTAATGAGATCAGCAAAAACTATATGATACGGAGGTATTGGCAATGGCTCTATCAAGCGCTCTATTTTCAGGGATTAGCGGACTGAGTACACTGGGCAATGCGATGCAGATCATCGGTGATAACATTGCAAATGTTAACACGGTGGGTTTTAAGGGAAGCACATTCACATTTCAAGATCTGTTAAGCCAGTCCATTTCCACTCAATCAGGAACTGCTCAGGTGGGCAGAGGGACCGCAATGGGCGACATCGCTGCCAGCTTTGAGCAAGGTTCATTTGAATCCACTGGTAATACCACAGATCTTGCCATTGGAGGAGCTGGCTTCTTTGTGCTCAGAGAATCAGGAACCCAGAACAATTTCTACACAAGGGCCGGCAACTTCAGGTTTAATAAGGATGGATACCTGGTCAATCCAGAGGGGTATATTGTGCAGGGATGGGAGCTTGACGAAAATGGTGAAGACACAGGCTCGGTTACAGACATAGTACTGGATTCTTTCACCTCTCCACCCGAGGAAAGCAGCAGGATTACGGTCATTACAAACCTGGACTCAGACTCAAGCAGCCAGACGGCAAGCCTCTCTGGGGCCTGGGACGGGTCTGCTTCTTCGCCTATTGATAGTGACAATTATGTATACCAGACCACCGTGAAGGTATATGATTCACTGGGCAGTACTCATGATATCACTGTTTACTATGACAAAGGATCAGGAAGTACATGGGAGTATATCATAACCTCCGATCCTTCCGAGGATGCTAGGACAGAAACTGATGGTTCTGGGAATACGCCGGCAGGCACAGCGGCCGCAGGTCTTCTTGCCCGAGGAACCATTACGTTTAATTCTAGTTCAGGGCAAATCAGCGATCTCACATTGTATAACTTAACCGATGCCACTGATTGGGATGACTCGACTACATACACTTGGACAGCAGCTAGCACTAATTCAAATGGATACTATGAGTTTGTAGCTGATTTTTTGGGAGGTAGCTCTACTTCCATGAACATTGAGTTTAACATAGGCACTAAGGATGACGGAACAGGTAGTTTTGTAAATGATTCTCTTACCACTACACAGTTTGCCAGCGCCTCCACCACCACCTTTCAATCCGCCAATGGATACGGAGCAGGCGATCTTCAAGGGGTTGATGTAGATGTGGACGGCGTCGTTACAGGGGTGTACTCTAACGGTCAGCTTATACCTCTATTTCGAGTTGCCCTGGCCAAGTTTCAAAACAATCAAGGACTGAGGAAGGTCGGAGGAAACTTATATAGGGCTACCAGAGAAAGCGGTGATGCTATTACCAACAGGCCGGGGACAAATGGGCTTGGGAGTATAGCGCCCAATTCGTTAGAGCAATCTAATGTAGACATAGCCAATGAATTCGTCAAAATGATTACAACCCAGCGGGGCTTTCAAGCCAACTCCAAGATCATAACCGTCACAGACCAGATGCTGGCTGAGCTTATCAACCTGAAGCGCTAATGCGCGTTATGCCCTCCACCCCATGTTCAGGCGTTCCCGAGTAGGAACAGGGTGCGCCTGAACAAAAAGTTTTGTTAAAGATCCTTTTGTCAATATATTGACAATGTGATCGGATGCAATATTAAGCTGGCAGCCCTCGTCTTAGCTTCTTTTTATCTTTACCTACCTATCTAATTGATATTCCGAAACAATTGCCTAAACAGCAATGAGTAATAGCTCCTAATTATGTATGGCACAATGGTTGCTTTAATCATATGCCAGAATAAATCAAAAGCCGAGGAGTAGGCATTATGGATATAGCAACCCTGGTGGGCATTGTTCTGTCATTTGCCCTCGTCTTGTCCGCTATCATGATGGGCGGAAGCTTATCCATTTTTATCAATATACCTTCAGTGATGATCGTAGTGGGCGGCACCCTTGGGGCCACCATGATCAACTATCCCTTACCGGATATCCTGAAGGTGACCAAGGTCGTAAAGAATGCCTTTTTCATGAAAAAAATGACGGCAAACGAACTCATCGCCACCTTCGTCAATTTAGCTGGTATCGCCAGGCGAGAGGGGATCCTGGCGCTGGAGTCAAAACTCAATGAAATGGAAGACGAGTTCATGAAAAAGGGAATGCAGCTATCGGTGGACGGTCTGGAGCCAGCAGCAATAAAAGAAATCCTGGAAACTGAAATAGACGCGATTCAGGACAGACACAAACTCGGTGCAGAGATCTTTACTACCATGGGCACATTTGCTCCTGCACTAGGTATGATAGGCACTCTGATAGGGCTCGTGCAGATGCTGCAAACTATGAGTGATCCAAGCACGATTGGCCCAGCCATGGCCGTTGCGCTGTTGACCACATTTTATGGTGCAGTAATGGCCAATATTCTATTCTTGCCCATTGCGGGAAAACTTAAGAACCGCAGCAGCGAAGAGGTAATGATAAAAGAGCTGATGACTGAGGGTGTCATATCGATAGCAAAAGGAGAGAATCCCCGGGTCATTGAACAAAAGCTCAATGCCTATTTGCCTCCAAATATGAGGGAAAGCTCATTTAATAAATAGGGGGATAAGCTCAAGAATGGAGGTTCCCAGTATAAGGGCTCAAAAGTAAGGATCCAAGAAAACCGAATAATTAATAATGAAGTGAGAACAGGGAGCATTGTTCAACAGTAAGCAGGGAACGGTGAACTGTTAACCGTGAACAATAAAGCGAGGTGGGACAATGGCTGATGAAGAAAAAAAAGAAGCACAAGGAAGAGAGGAAGAGAAGGCGAAAAAAGGTCTGCCTGTAAAGTTGATAATCCTGGTGCTGCTGGTTTTTATTTTGGCAGGAGGAGGATTTTTCGCCTTCAAGAGCGGAATGTTGGACAAGCTTTTGGGTAAGGGGGAAAAGGAGGTTCAAGCAAAGAAGACAGAAGAGGTGGCAAAGCCTGATATTGGCCCGATATATCCAATGGATACTTTTATCGTCAATTTGATGGATCCCATGGGAAAGAGATACCTCAAGGTTACGATGCAACTGGAACTGGCAAAAGAAGAGATGCGAGTGGAAATGGACAAGAGGCTCCCCCAGCTTCGAGACGCAATCTTGACTCTGTTGAGTAGCAAGTCGTTCAAAGACATTAGTGATCTATCCGGAAAGTATCAGCTACGGGCTGAAATTCTGGCATCTCTTAATAGGTATCTAAAAACAGGAAAGATAAAGAACGTATATTTTACAGAGTTCATAGTGCAATGAAGTGTGGGGGCAGGAGACAGGAGTGAGAAGTCAGGATTCAGGAGCTGGAGGATGTGAAGTTCCTTTTGCTCAATGGGATGATGAACTAAATCAAGACCCTATACCCTAAACCTTAGACCTTAAAGCTTAAACCCTAAACTTTAGACCTTAAACCCTTGGACTTCTATGAACCAGATACTCTCTCAAGATGAAGTTGATGCCTTACTAAAAGGTCTGGATAAGGGCGAAATAGAGACAGACCAAAAAGGTCTGGAAAGTGATCTAGACTATGAGCCCTATGATTGGAACACTCAGGGCAGAAACCTGAAAGGCGATATGCCCCTTTTGGGGATGATCAATGAAAAGCTCGCCGTTAATCTCAAGAACAGTCTATCGACTTCTCTGCGAAGAATGGTTGAGGTAGATGCCGGTAACTTGGAGCTAATAAAATTTGAAGAGTTCCAGCGTGCTTTGCCCATCCCCACAAGCTTACATCTGTTCAAAATGGAACCCCTGAAAGGCACCGGCATGCTGGTTCTTGAAAGTAGGCTTGTTTTTAACCTGCTTGAAGCGTATCTCGGCGGCAGCGGGACAGACAGTACCAAGGTGGAAGGTCGTGACTTCACGCCAATAGAAAAAAAGATTATCGCCAAAATAGTTTCCATTGTCCTTGAAAACATGACCAATGCATGGGCTGAAACATTTCCTATAAAAGCGACTTTCGTTCGGTCTGAGACCAACGCCTTGGCGGTCAATGTGGTCCACCCCACTGAGTTCTTGGTTTCAGTAAAAATGGAGGTAGAGTTCAACAAACCAATCGGTCACATCATCGTATGTATACCATATGCTTCGATACAACCTATTCGTGAAAAGCTTTCAGGAGGCTTCCAGGAGGAAAGAGAGGACGTAGATAAACAGTGGTTGGAGAAGTTAACAAAAGAGTTAGAGTCTGTTCCCGTGATGATGAGTGTTGACTTAGGACGAACACACCTATCGGTGAGAGAATTCTTGAATATGAAAGAGGGGGACATCCTGGTATTGGAGAATGATATAAGGAGCAGCCTGATAGCCAAGGTAGAAGGAAAACCAAGATATACTGGGGTAGCAGGAAAGTACGGGAGCAGAAAGGTATTCAAGGTACAAGGTATTATCAATGGGTCCTGACTAGCATCGAGCTAGCAGGATGAAACGAAAAGACCAATTCAGAGAGACAATGAGGTGGAAAAATGGCAGAAGAGGAATCCCCAATGCAAGAGCAAAATAAAGATGATCAGGAGCAGATGAACAAAGGTGATCTAAATGGCAAGACAGAGGCCATGGAGCTATCCGAGATGCAGCCTGATGAAGGAGAATGCATGGATAACCAGGGCCTGGACTTTCTGCTCGATGTACCACTTGAGATCACAGTAGAGCTCGGGAGAACCAAGATTCAGATAGGTGATCTACTCAAGTTGGGACAGGGTTCTGTGGTGGAACTGGAAAAGATGACAAGCGAGCCTGTGGAAATCTATGTGAATCAAAAACTAATGGCCCAGGGTGAGGTAGTAGTAGTGAATGAGAAGTTTGGAGTGAGACTTACCAATATCATAAGCCCTGGGGAGCGTGTGAAAAAGCTTGCTTAGAATTATGAATCGTTCGATTGTCAATATGAAGATATCTCTCTGGGCAGTGGTATGCGAAATTGCTTGGCTAACCTGCGCTCCTGGATGGGCGGCTGAAGGCGCCGAGACAGCATATAGTCAGGGGTCCTCCCCGACCGCCGACATGACTGCCGCCACATTCAAGATGCTGGCGTCCCTGGCCTTGATAGTGGGCCTCATAATATTGGTTTTTTATCTGTTGAGACGATTTAGGGCTCTGGGCGCTGAATACCGAGGTGCCCCGAGCATGAAAATCATAGCCTCCCTTTCTGTGGCTCCAAAAAGGTCCGTGACTGTTGTGGAAATAGGAGAAAAGTGGCTTGTGCTTGGTGTAGGTACAGAAAGCATAAATCTACTATCTACTATGGAGCCAACACCGGGACCTTCCCAAGAAAATTACTCCACTATGGGTTCTGGAAGCTCCTTTCAGAAAATCTTAAAGGCAAAAAAACTTATGTTCAACCAAGCCCGGAGGGGTGACAAAGAGCAATGAGGGTGGATCGAAAAACAAAAACCTTTATTGCGGCAACGGGCATGGCGGTGGCTTTGCTCATGTTGGGGGGTGACACTCTGGCCCAAAATGGTCCGGTATTGCCATCTATTACTATAGGCGTGCAAGAGGCCAGCAAGCCCCATCAATTCTCCATGCTGATCCAAATCCTTTTTCTCCTAACTGTACTTTCTTTGGCGCCAGCTATTGTGGTTATGATGACATCTTTCACCAGGATCATAGTGGTATTTTCTCTTATCCGCCATGCCCTCGGTACGCAACAGATGCCTCCTAACCAGGTGCTAATAGGGCTTGCGCTACTACTTACTTTTTTTGTTATGTCTCCTGTCTACAATAAAGTGAACCAGGACGCTCTTAAACCTTATTTGCAAGAGAAGATTACTCAGCAGGAAGCAATAAAGAAAGCGCTAACACCCATAAGGCAATTTATGTTTAGGCAGACAAGAAAAAAGGACCTAGCGCTTTTCATGAAGGTATCCGAGCACAAAAGACCAAAGAGTATGGAGGATGTGCCGACTCTTGTTCTGGTTCCGTCATTCGTTATCAGTGAGCTCAAGACAGCTTTTCAAATAGGCTTTCTAATCTACATACCCTTTCTGGTGATTGACATGGTGGTGGCAAGCGTCCTCTTGTCTATGGGAATGATGATGCTTCCTCCTTTTATGGTGTCTTTGCCGTTTAAATTGATGCTTTTCGTCCTTGTGGACGGATGGAATTTATTGGTGGGATCCATGATAAAGAGCTTCTTGTGAGGAGATATCCATGACACCCGAATCTGTAATGAGTGTAGCCAATGAAGCGGTAAAGCTGTGTCTCTTAATTTCGGCACCACTGCTAGGGATAGGTCTAATTGTGGGATTGGCGATAGCGATTTTGCAGGCTACAACGCAAGTACAAGAAATGACCCTGACCTTTGTACCAAAGATCATCGCGGTCCTCTTGACCCTTATAGCAGTGGCCCCCTGGATGCTCCATAAGATGAGCTTTTTTACTGCAAGGATTATAGAGAGTATTCCTCAATTTATTAGATAGGATTGTTGAAATTCCCTAGATTATGGAATTGCCTATATTTGACCCCATACAATTCCATACCTTCTTCTGGGCCTTGCTTCGAGTGAGTGTCATAGCTTTTATGTTACCATTTTTCGGGGCCAGGGGTCTGCCAACATTGTGGAAGATAGGATTTGCCATGGTTCTTACAATTGCCATGCTTCCTTCGATACCTAAAACAACTTTGCCCCAGACGCCTGGGGGATTTGTCATTGTTGTTGCTTCAGAGGTCCTGATTGGTTTTTGTCTTGTGCTGGGGGTGAAATTCATCTTGGCTTCAGTCCAATTAGCAGGTCAGTTCATGGGGTTTCAGATGGGCTTCAATATGGCCAGCATAATGGATCCTCAATCAGGGGGGCAGAGTTCGGTCATGTCCCAATTCCTCTACCTTGTGACAGTGCTAGTATTTTTCTCAGTAAACGGCCACCATGCCTTTATTAGAGCACTGGCTTACTCCTTCAAGGTAATACCGCCAGAGGGTTTCACGGGGTCCTCAGCCCTTTTTCTTAGCCTTACAAGGGTAAGTGCTGAGATGTTTGTTATCGCCCTTAAAATCTCAGCACCCATTCTCATTGCCCTTTTCCTGGTAAATCTGGGACTGGGGATCGTGGCAAGAACAGTACCTCAAGTAAATATTTTGATGGTGGGCTTCCCAATTAATATAGGATTAGGACTTATCCTGTTGGGAATCACCATGAATAGTCTCTCTCCATTTTTTGTTGCACTGATAAGGCGCATGGCAGAGGTGATTATGAAATCAATTCAGCTAATGTAGTCAGGCAATGCCCGAAGAATCCTTTCAAGAAAAGACCGAACAACCGACTCCAAAGCGGCGAGAGGATGCTCGCAAAAAGGGGCAAGTCGGAAAAAGCAGAGAGATTCCGTCTGTGGCGGTTATGGGTGCGGCTCTGCTTTTTTTCTTTTTTGGCGGAAAGAGAATAATGGTTTCTCTTGGCGCGATGATGCAGAGAGCCTTTACGTCTATACAGTATATCAACTCAGGGAACACTGACGTATTTGTAGCTGCCAAAGATTATCTGCAGTTTTATACCCTATTGCTGTTTCCAATTATGCTGGCCTTGGGCCTGATAGCATTGCTGGCGAATTTGGCTCAGACGGGGCTCATTTGGAGTGTCGAACCCTTGGCGCCAAAGGCGTCAAAAATTAACCCTGTAGAGGGGGCTAAGAAAATCCTGTCAAAACGCTCTTTGGTAGAGCTAGCTAAGTCCATTGCCAAGATTTTGATTGTGGGGTGGGCGGCAATGTCGGTTGTAAAGGGAGAGCTTGGTCACCTTATACTCCTCACATATCAGGATAAGATGCAGATAATCAGTTACTTGGGTCACAGCTCTATGAAGGTCATGGCCAAAAGTACCATAGTGATTGCCCTGCTCGCCTTCCTTGATTACTTATACCAGAAATGGGATTTCGAGCAGAACCTTAAGATGACCAAGCAGGAAGTAAAAGAAGAATTGAAGCAAACAGAAGGAGATCCTTTAGTAAAAAGTCGAATAAAGGCTATTCAGAGAGAGATAGCACGAAGGCGCATGATGGAAGAAGTGAAAACAGCGGACGTGGTTATCACCAACCCGCGTCATCTCTCAATTGCTCTGAAATATGATGCGTTTACCATGAGTGCCCCAAAGGTCGTGGCAAAGGGTGCAGAGCATATTGCGTTTAAGATACGAGAAGTTGCCAAAGAGCATAAAGTGCCAATAATCGAGAACAAACCGCTGGCACAAAATTTGTATAAATCAGTGGATATCGGCGAAGAAATACCTTCTTCATTGTATCAAGCAGTGGCTGAAATACTCGCCTATGTTTACAGACTGAAAAGAAAGACAGGATAGTTAGTCGTGGCTTTGGATTCTGCAAGAGTTTCGATAGGCAAGTTCTCACTTGGGGCTAACAGTGACATCGCCATAGCATTGGGTATTGTGGGGATCCTCCTGGTAATGATCATCCCTCTTCCCACTCCAATGCTCGACATGCTCCTGGCACTAAACATAACGTTAAGCGTATTGATTCTTTTGCTAACCATATACACGCTAAGACCTCTTGATTTTTCTGTCTTCCCCTCCTTACTGCTAATCACTACCCTCTTTCGTCTGTCTCTCAATATTGCTTCCACTCGGCTGATTCTTCTCAATGGGGACAAAGGGTCACTGGCCGCAGGGAAGATAATTAAGAGTTTCGGGGCATTTGTGGTGGGAGGCAACACAACGGTAGGTCTGGTTGTATTTATGATTTTGGTGGTGATTAACTTCGTTGTCATAACAAAAGGTGCAGGCCGTATTGCGGAAGTCGCAGCTCGTTTCACATTGGATGCTATGCCAGGCAAACAAATGAGTATTGATGCTGATTTAAATGCAGGACTTATTGACGAATCTGAAGCGCGGGCCAGACGGTCTGAAATCTCCAAAGAGGCCGAATTTTACGGCGCAATGGATGGTGCCAGTAAATTTGTGAGAGGCGACGCCATAGCAGGCATCGTAATAACCATGATCAATATAATTGGAGGCCTTGTCATTGGCGTGGTCCAAAAACATCTGGATATATCGACTGCTGTTCAAAATTATACCCTCCTGACCATCGGCGATGGCCTCGTATCGCAGATACCAGCCCTCATCATATCCACAGCAGCAGGTATACTGGTAAGTAGGGCTGCTTCCGAAGCTAATATGGGTTCTGAAGTCGCAAGACAATTTGGGCTGCAACCCAGGGCATTACGAATTGCATCAGGAATAATTTTCCTGTTCGCCTTGGCTCCTGGGATGCCTGCTATACCGTTTATGCTTTTGGCAGGTACAGTCTACTTTCTATCCAGAGCGGTGGCAGGGGTTCAAGAATCTGCAATTGAAAAGACAGACAAGGAGGGAGAAAAAGCAGGTGGACAGGGCCCGGAACAAGTGGAAGCCTTGCTTCCTCTTGATCTGTTAGAGCTGGAAATAGGGTACGGACTTATACCTCTAGTTGATAATCAAAGCCAGGGGAATCTGCTTGAGCGAATACGCTCATTGAGAAAACAATATGCCCTGGAGATGGGGCTGATAATTCCCTCGCTGCACATTAGGGATAATTTGGAGCTCAAACCCAATGAATATGCCATTTGCATAAAAGGCAATGAAGTGGCAAGGGGAGAGCTGATGATGGATCACTATCTAGCCATTGATCCTGGAGATGTAAAAACCAAGATTGAAGGGATTCCAACAAAGGAACCTGCTTTTGGATTGCCAGCTCGTTGGATATCGCCGGACAAGAAAGGTGACGCACAACTGGCTGGTTACACAGTAGTGGATCTGTCAAGCGTTATTATTACCCATCTTTCTGAGGTAGTACGACAATATGGATATGAGTTCTTGAGTCGCCAAGAGGTACAAAGACTACTTGATAACTTGGCTACCACTCATCCCAAAGCGGTGGAAGAGTTGGTCCCGTCGCTTCTCACGGTAGGGGCTGTCCAGAAGATTCTGCAGAACCTTGTACGAGAACAGGTTTCCATAAGGGATCTGCTTACAATTGTTGAAACCTTAGCCGACTATGCACCCATCACAAAAGATACGGATCTGCTGACTGAATATGTGAGGCAAAGGTTAGCCAGAACTCTCGTTAAACCGTATCTTGACAAAGATAACGTGCTCAGAGTGATAGCCGTGTCACAGGATATCGAGGAAAAGATAAGCAATGGGATCAACCAGACCGAATATGGCGCATATCTTGCTCTTGAGCCTTCTGAAGCCGAGGCGATCATAACCTCCATAAATAAGACGATTGATGTAGCAGCGGCGAGGATTGAGCATCCAGTCTTGCTGTGCTCTGCAACTATAAGACGGCACTTAAAGAAACTGTGCGAAAGATTTCAGGTCCAAGTGGCAGTTATTTCCCACAATGAAATACCCAATGGCATCCAAGTGGAGTCAGTGGCTGAGATAGGCTTATAGCTATGAACATTAAGACATTCATTGCGAGAAATTCTCGGGAAGCGCTTCAGAAAGTGAAGGAAGAAATGGGGCCTGATGCCGTGATCCTCAAAACAAGAACAATTGTCAACGAGGGGCTTGGTCACGGCACAGCCAGGGAGCAAATAGAGGTGACCGCTGCTATTGATTATGATGCTGCCCTCAGCCCTGAGAGGATCCATAGAGACTATGAAGATAAGGACTTTCAAAAAAAGTGGGAGCAATTGGAATCAAGGCTGAGGGAAATCACACATTTTCTTATGGCTCTGGAGGCTACGACTATTCATGGTTGTAACTTGACTGACCTGTGTGTTCCACGGAACCACTATGTTTATTACAGGCATTTTGGCATCATCCCTGAAAACATACACCTTATAGAACAGCATAAAAAAGGCGAAGCCACTCAACACACAAGAGCGTTGTCGAGAGAAGAAATGCAAGAGTGTCTCATAGACATAGTGCGCTCAATAAAAATCGCCAAGGAATCAACGCTGCGTGATAGGCAGAGAATATATGCGTTTGTGGGGCCAACAGGAGTTGGAAAGACCACTACAATGGCGAAACTGGCGGCAATTTATAAAGTAAAAAAGAAGCTAAGGGTGGCCTTGGTAACGGTGGATACCTATCGCATCGGTGCCGTGGCCCAACTGCAGACTTATGCTCGCATAATGGGTCTACCGCTGGAGGTGGCTGATAATTCAGCGGAATTAAGGGCCGCCCTTGAGCGATATAGAGGGGCTGACGTGATCCTTATAGATACAGCAGGCAGAAGCCCTAATAATAGGGAAGATGTTTGTAGAATCGGGGAAGCACTGAATGTTCCGTATCCCATTTACCATTATCTTGTACTCAGTGCTAACACTGAACTGGAGAGCTTGCTTGCTGCAGAGAAGGCGTTTCGTTTACTTCCACTCAAAAGTTATATTTTTACAAAGCTGGACGAAGTGATGGACGGGTCATCAATGATTAATTTTCTTTTAGAGCGGAAAAGGCCTGTTTCATATTTCACCACTGGCCAAAATGTACCTGAAGATATCGAGCTTGCGACGAGGAAAAGGTTAGGCGAATTGATATTGCGCAGGAATCGTGTGAGATCAATAGAGCGAGGCGGCGAGGTAATGCATTATGGACCAAGCTAGCCGATTGAGGACAATGGTTGAAGATGCGCTAAGAACAGGACAGGAGACGTGGTCCGTTGCCAAAGAAAGATCACTCAAGGATGAGATGAACGAGCTACGAGTAATCTCTGTGACCAGTGGAAAGGGTGGTGTTGGGAAGACGAATGTAGTGGCAAATCTGGCCTTGGCCCTGTGCCGTCTTGGAAAACGGGTTCTTATCCTTGATGCTGATCTGGGTCTAGGCAACATGGATGTGTTACTTGGCCTTAACCCGAGGTACACAATACAGCATGTTCTGTCTGGTGAAAAGAGGCTGGAAGAAGTTATCTTGAATGTACCGGCCGGATTTCATCTTTTGCCTGCAGCTTCAGGTATACCGGAGCTGACAGATTTGACTCATGCCCAAAGGATGTTCCTGCTCGACGAGTTTGATGCTTTGCACCATTTTTTTGACGTTCTTCTTATTGATACAGGAGCGGGAATTTCATCAAACGTAATGTATTTTAATTTCGCAGCCATGGAAAAATTGGTTGTTATTACAAACGAACCTGCCTCATTGACTGACGCGTATGCGTTAATAAAAGTACTGGCCAACAAATACCACCAAAAGAAGTTTCGAATCCTGATCAATTCGGCCAAAAGCAATCGGGAAGCCGAGCAAATTTACAAGCATCTGTGCGTAGTGGTGGACCGGTTCCTTGGCTCATTATCTCTCGATTATTTAGGGTGGATTCCATATGACGAGAATGTCCCAAAAGCCGTAAGGAGGCAGCAAGCTGTTCTTGATCTATTTCCCTTATCCAAGGCCAGCAAGAAGTTTATGGAAGTGGCTGAGAGGCTTATGAGCTTCAGCGACCACTGCGAGTTTGACGGAGATGTTAAGTTTTTCTGGCAAAGGTTACTTAAGACTGCCCATTAACATGCTCGGAAGAGAGACTACTATGAGGAGCACAGCGACCAATAAAGTAAAGAAGTATAGTCAAGAACCCAGGCGGGGGAAAACCCGGTTAAACGCAATCGAGAGAGAGGAATATGTGTATAAGTATGCTCCTTTGATAAAGACGATTGCCGGCCGCCTCGCAATGAAACTTCCGCCCCATGTAGATCAGGACGATCTGCTGAGTGCGGGGATCATGGGACTTCTTGACGCAATAGAGAAATTCGATCCAGAAAAAGGGGTGGCCTTCAAGTCTTACGCCGAATTCAGGATAAGGGGAGCCATGCTGGATGAACTTAGGGCCATGGATTGGGTTCCAAGGTCAGTGAGAAAAAATGCGAAACTATTAGAAGAGGCTTACGAGAAGGTAGAAAACAGAAAGATGGCCCCGGCGAAAGACTCAGAAGTTGCAAAGGAGCTGAATCTGGACATGGACTCCTTTTACAAACTTTTGGAAGAGACCAGAGGCGTTTCAATAATAAATGAGGAAGAACTCGGAGAACTAATCTCACACCGCCACATAAATGGATTGTGGGAGATGTACCAAGACAAGAGAGGCTCAGACCCTGTTGCCCATGTTGATTATCAAGAGCTCCGAAAAGTAATAGCCGAGGCTATTGATAAGCTGCCTGAAAAGGAGAAGCTGGTTGTGAGCCTCTATTATTATGAAGAACTGACAATGAAAGAGATTGGAGAGATCATGGGTTATACTGAATCCAGAATATCTCAACTCCATACAAAGGCGGTAATAAGATTGAGAAATAGGATCAGGAGCTACTTCATGTCAGATATACCGAGGGCGTGATGGCGGAAGAATTAGCAGAAAACGGGAGTCTGAAGGATCAAATCCCGAAAGCTGAAGGTCAAAGTCAGCCCCCAGAGGAACTTGACGAGGAAGGCCTTGAAGAACTGGAACCAGAAGACACAGAGAAAGGGAATGGATTTGATGATTTTTTCTCACAAGACCCGGTAGAGCTTGATGAGGCCGCAGAAGAAAATGAAGGAGACACAGGATCGACGGTTGATGTAACCAGAGGCTCTGATGAATCCAAAGGGCCGAACGAGGAAGAGAAGCGAGGAGAGGATTCTGAGGCGGTGACTCTTGATGAGCCGGATGAGGTGTCTGAAGGGCAAGATTCCACTGAGGGCAGGGCTGATGAGGGAAAGGATGTTAGCGAAGGGAGAACTGGGGCGGAATCATCGACTGAATCCACTCCGTATTCAAATACCAACAAAGTTTCCTTTTTCAAGAAGAACAAGGTACTTATCGGAGTTATGGGGTTTGGCCTCATGTTTGTATTGGCGGGTGTTTTCATTGGAGCAAGGATTGGGCATAGGAACTCGTTGAAGGTTGAACAGGAAGACCCAGTGGCTGTGTCTGATCCGGTTGTGCAGGAAAACCTGGCTTCTTTCTTCGTACCTCTCAATGGAGGAAAAGAGGGGGCACTGATGGCCAAGATTGATTTTGTGGTTAACTGGACTCGTTTATGCGGGATTCGCTTCAAAGAGTCCCGCTACGAGATTCGGGGCCAGGTATATCACTTTCTCCGGCGCTTACTGAAGAAAGGAATAAATCCTCAAAAGGAAAAGAGCGCAATCAAAGATGGTGCCACTCAGGTACTGAACAATTCCCTGGGCGTAACCGGCGTTAAGATCAGTGCTATGGAGGTGGAACTTATCTAGGCTCGCCGGCTCCACAGCGCATCAACTGGCAGGTGGGCAAACATTAACTGGCAAGGGCAATGGAGGAAGGATCATGGATGAATACTCTAGCTTTGGCTCAAGCCTTGTGATACTGCCTCCAGCGGACCGAGTACTTAAGGTCTCGCCTAAAAGAGGCCCTGGTGATCGTAAAGGCAGGAAAAGGAAGGAGGCCAAAAGAATAACTGATCATGATGCAAAGGGCCAGTCGATAGCCAGCAGTACTGGGAGATCTGAGCTAGAAGAGGAAGGCGAGGCAAAAGGATCAGGGATCGACATTGTGATTTAGGTGACATGTTCGCAGACGAGAGAGATATCCATAGCAACAAGTAAAATGAGAAAACCTAACAAGTGCTTCCAGTGGTGGTTTGGATATTGTACCGAATTAGCTGAAGCTACCAGGAATCTTGTGCAGCACAGGGTGGGTAGCTCCTAGGAAAGTGAAAAGGGCTATGGAGTTGAAGGTGCTAATAATAGGACAATTTGCGTTGGACCTAGTAATACTGGGAGTTCTAATGCTTTTAAGCCGGTTCTATCTAAACAGGAAATCGGTTGCTGCGGATTTTCAAAGTGCCATGGAAAAGTCTATGGCCTTGATTAAGGAAATGGAAGCGCTCGGGCAGTCTTTCCAGGGAATTTTAGAAGAAAAGAGAGAGCTCACAAACATATTGATTGCAGATCTCGATAATAAACTCCGAAAGGCCCAGTTGATAAGAAATGAAATAATAAAGATCACCGATAAATCAATAGGAAGCGGCGTTGAGCCAGAAAAGAGTGGGCACAGAATGGCCACCACCAGATCTACCATAGAAAGGCTGCTTGGGAAAGGCATGTCAAAGGAAGAGGTCGCACGACGACTAGGCCTACCCTCAGGAGAACTTGAACTAATCATTAAGCTGGACAGCGCGCATCAGCCCCACCACAAAGGTCCAAAAGAGCAATGATAAGGCACCTTCTGTCGCCAGGTAGAAAAAACCTCTCAAGCATATCCTCGCGCTACTCACTACAAAACCATTTTCCGCAAAATCCCTTCAAAAGAGGGGAAAAGTTTACAGGTACTGTCCTCACCACAGAGGCTGGGGGAGGCGTGGTGGTATCGGCAAAAGGGGCCATCTTCCGGGCTTACAGTAAAGAACCATTATCGAAAGGTCAACTCTATCAATTCCTAGTTAGCAGAGACAGACCAAAAATTGAGCTTAAGGTGATATCGAGGCTCTCCAATAAAGGCCACCCCTTTTTTCGCGCTTGGGCTGCCACAAGATCAGACGGGGAAGCCATCATTCGCATCTTGGCAGAGATACTTACACTTTCAAAAAATGTCAATAGACCTTCAAGGAGTACCATTTCCAAACTAGAACAACTAGTTCACCTTTTTACCATCTCCCATAAAGACGTGATAAAAGGGGGACTGCCCGATCGAATAGCCATGTTCCTCACAGCAAGTGGCATCTTCCTAGAGGCCAAACTGGGGAAAATTGTCAAGCAGGGATTTGCAAGAGGGGTCGAGAGCCACATGGTGGATGACCTAAAAGCGGTGCTCCTAAGACTATTAGGCGAGATAGAAGATACTGAGACCAAATCGGTGGAAATGTCAGGGCTGGCCCAAAAGGCCACCCAATTGCTCCAACTCATTGAAGCGCACCAGATCCTGAACCTGTATGCACTGGAGGGAAATGTTGGCTGGTTTTGGTTTGTCCCCTTCTATGAGGAGGGCAAATATGGTGCAGCGGAACTTCTTACGAAAAAGAGAGTCAGTGGAGGGTACACCATATGGATCAGTATTACTCTGTCGAGGCTGGGAAGAGTTCAGGCGAAACTGGATTTGAAGGAGAATACTATAGACTTGGTCTTTTATCTGGAACAACCCCAGGTCGCACAGTTTATCTCAGACAACGCAGAGGTTCTAAAGCGAGGGATAGAATCCAGTGGGCTCCGTCTTGGGTCCTTTGTGTGTCATGAGGCAGTGGATGATCAAATAGCCTTGCATCTTGCAAGTGAGGAGGGCTTTGGAGGTCTACATGTGGAGGTCTGATTTGCGTAAATTGAGAAGGTAACTAGGCTATAAGATTCATTTCACAGGAAAGGTACTATGAAAGAGAAAGATCTTCATGAATCAAGGCAGATCACCAAGGCAGTGGCACTTCGCTATGAGCCGATCAAGTTTAATGCTCCACGCCTGGTGGCAAAAGGGCAGGGGAAAGTCGCCGAAAGGATTATTGAACTGGCCAAGCAACAAGGAATCCCGATCCAAGTGGATGCAGACCTCGTAGCAGCGCTTTCGGCACTGGATTGGTACGAGGAGATTCCTGAAGAACTTTACAAGGCCGTAGCCGAGGTTCTTGCCTTCGTCTATTCAATGAATCGACAGATCGAGAATAGATGAACTTCTCTGCTGAGTCTCTTGGGCACGGTAATATTTTCCTGCCACAAGGAAATAAATTCACGGGAAGTGGGGAATTTAATATGGGCAAAGAGGGAAATGGAAAAGTAATAGATAGCTAATCAAAAAGGTTGTCAAATCAATACGTTAAAAGGCAAGAAAAAATTGTCAACCTCTGATTGATGGTACGGTTATTGCTTCTTGGGAGTTTCAGATAAAGGCTGATCAGAATAGGATAGGAGATGAGCATGCAAGGCATGATTGAAGCGGTAAGAGGATGTTTAAAAGAGGAGCTTAGGATTGATGTTATTGCAAACAATCTGGCAAATGCTTCTGTACCGGGATTCAAAAAGGATAAAATATCATTCCAAAACCTTTTGCTTCAGCAGAGCTCCATTAGCTCAGGTATTGCAAGACAGTCAGTAGATACTGCTCTGGTGAATATAAGGACAGACATGAGTCAGGGAGACATAAGGTTTACGGGGAACATGCTAGATGTTGCCATCAATGGAAGGGGATTTTTCAAGGTAATGACTCCCATTGGAATTCGCTACACAAGGAAAGGTAACTTTACGCTGGATGCATTAGGGAATTTAATCACACCTGACGGGTACCAGGTCCTTGGAAAGGGGGGGGGCGTAAGCCTATTGGATAAACGAGTGGAGATCGATGACAGAGGGAAAATAATCGCGGAGGGAGCAGAAGTAGGCCAGTTGGATATTGTAAGCTTTGCCAACGAAGAGAGGCTGGTAAAGGTAGGGGACACTTTGTTCGCAAAGCCGCAAAATATGAAGGAAGAGCCCTTGCCTTCTGAATCAACAGTGCGGCAAGGCTATCTGGAAGGAAGTAACGTGAACATCGCCGAAGAAATGGTTCAAATGATACATAGTCTGAGAGCTTTTGAGAGCTATCAGAGGGCCATAAAGGTTTTGGACCACCTCGATAATAAGGTCACAAATGAGGTGGCAAAAGTTAGGTAACCTTCTACATGTTCAGTAAAACGGAGGGATAGCAAATGATAAGAAGCTTGTGGACAGCGGCATCGGGCATGGCAGCGCAGAAGTTAAACATTGACGTTATTGCCAATAATCTAGCAAACGTCAACACAGCCGGATTCAAGAAGTCAAGAGCAGATTTTGCTGACTTACTTTACCAAAACATGAGAGCTCCCGGTGCTACAACAGCCTCAGGCGGGCAAATACCCACAGGGATTCAGATTGGGATGGGAACAAGGCCGGTATCAGTTCAAAAGATGTTCTCTCAGGGGGATTATGTTCAAACTGAGAATGAATTTGATCTGGCCATAGAGGGTAAAGGATTTTTCAAGGTAATCAGCAACGGTGAAGAAGTGTACATGCGTTGCGGGAATTTTAAGATCGACAGCGAAGGCTACATATGTACCCCGGATGGCGACAGGTTACAACCGGAATTTGCCCTCCCATCAAATGCAGTGCACTTCACTGTGGACTCTGGTGGTAATATGGTGGCCACCGGCGCCGATGGGAGCGAATTGGCCAGCGCCCAGCTCACCCTCTACAGTTTCCCCAATCCCTCCGGGCTGTTGAGCATAGGTGGCAACAGATTCCTCCCTACCGAGGCCTCAGGAGATCCAGTGGCGGCCAATCCAGGGGTTGACGGGATGGGGACCATTGCCCAGGGATATCTTGAAATGTCTAACGTGGATGTGGTTGAGGAAATGGTCAATATGATAACGAGCCAGCGTGCCTATGAGGTGAGCTCCAAATGCATAAAAGCATCTGATGAAATGTTGCAGATGGCCAACAATATAAGGAGATAGGGGTAATGTAATGCACAGACTACGAAAAATAGTAACTACGGCCATTACAGTAACCGCTATATTACTGATGAGCCAGGCCGTTGCTGAGTCCTCTGCCCTGGAGATTTTTGTCCAGAACAGAGCCCAGGCAAATTCTTCTTTTATCCGGCTAGGAGATATCGCAAAGTTCATTCCTGCCACGGATCCGAGGGTGGGAAATCTTGCCCGAGTCAGAATTGCGCCTTCTCCGCCACCTGGCGCAAGCATCACCATTAACCATGATTTTCTTATTTACAGGCTGGGTGGCATATTGGCCAATGACGGAGATGTGAAGGTCAAAGTGCCAGATTCTTTGCGCGTAACACGTGCCGCTCAAACTGTGAAAAAGGATCAGTTGATAAAGATCCTTCACGATTATGTTAAGAAGCACTCCCCTTGGCCTGCCGGGAGCATTAGAATCCAGAGACCAGTCTGTGCCAGTAAGGTAGTACTACCCAAAGGAAAGCTAAGATGGTCGGTTCGTCAACAGGGCAAAACCCATTGGGTTGGCCCTCTTATGCTAATCGTCACTTTTTGGGTAAATGAACGACCAGTTACAAAGGTACCTGTGCGGGCAACTCTGCTCGTCAAACAACGTTTTTTAAAAACACGAACAAAACTGGTCCGAGGTCACGTTCTCAGAACAGATGACGTGATTGTTGTGGAGAAATTGATTGGTTCATTTAACGAGATGTATCTCCACAGTCCAAAAGAGGCGGTGGGCAGACAATTATTGAGGAGCGTGCCACAAGGGCAACTCCTGACCAAATCCATGATAAGGGAGGCGCCGTGGGTAAGAAAGGGCCAGCAGGTCAGGATACTTGCTGAAAACGACCACATAAAAGTGATCACCACCGGAAAGGCCCTGGAAGACGGGCGAGAGGGAGAACAGGTTAGGGTGGTGAATATCAACAGCGGGAGACAGGTATTTGCAACAGTTAAGGGGCCTGGAATGGTAGTAGTGCAATTCTAGGTAGAGGGGCGAGGATAAGGATTGAGGTAGAAGAAGAGGGTGGAGATGAAAAGGGAAGTAGCAGAAATCGGTTTTATTTTGACACTGAGCATACTCCTATTGGCTGGATGTGCCGGTACCCCAGAGCACGTCAAAATCAACAAAACACCAGCTTCCCTTAAACAGGCAACTAAGGGGCCAGGCAAAACTGCATCGCTGGAAGAGTCACCCGAAAATGCAGGACTTTTTAGAGAGGCAGCTTACCATGGGTTTTTTCAGGATCTCAGAGCATTCAAAGTGGGGGATCTTGTAACTGTGAACATTGTTGAGACCTCTAAGGCTACGAAGAAAGCCTCAACCAAGACAGAGCGGACATCATCAATAAACGCAGGGATAAATAATCTATTAGGCTATGAAACAAAAATGAGAAAGTGGGGGGGGCTACCCACTGCCTTTAATAATTCCACCATGTTCAAGGCATCAATGTCGAACTCGTTTGATGGCTCGGGATCAACAAGTCGAGATGAGACAATGAGTGCCTCCATAACCGCAAGGGTAATGGAGGTGCTGCCAAATGGCAATTTGTACATTATGGGAACCAGGCAAATAAAAGTAAACAATGAAGTCCAATTTATTACTCTCTCGGGAACAATTCGACCTTATGACATTTCTCCTGACAATACTGTGCTGTCAAGCTATATCGCAGATGCAAGGATAGAATACACGGGTAAGGGCGCAGTGAGTGACAAGCAGCGCCCGGGATGGCTGATGAGACTGCTGGACTATGTATGGCCTTTTTGATGACTCACAAGGGGTGAATTATGAGGGCAAAAGCAGGAAAGATTTTGTCATACACTATGGCACTTGCTTTGACGGTCGCTGTTCAAGCCCAGGGTGCGAGGCTTAAAGATATCGCCTCTCTTAAGGGTGTCAGATCAAACCAGCTCGTAGGCTATGGGCTAGTGGTTGGTCTTAATGGGACCGGGGATGGAGCAGGAACCAAGTTTACAATCCAGTCCCTAGTGAACATGATGGAACGCATGGGGATTCACACACTAGCCAGTGAAGTCAAGGTTAGCAACGTGGCCGCAGTAATGGTCACAGCGGACCTACCGCCTTTCGCAAGAACCGGATCAAAGCTAGATGTGCTCGTCTCTTCCATTGGAGATGCAAAGAGCCTCCAGGGGGGAACCCTTCTTTTGACCCCTTTGAAAGGTGCAGATAACAGGGTTTACGCAGTTGCGCAAGGACCACTCATAGTAGGGGGCTTTGCAAGTTCAGGGCAGGCCGGAGGCGGAGTGAAAAAAAACCATCCCACAGTGGGAAGGATTCCGGGGGGAGCTACGGTAGAAAGGGAGGTCCCATTTGATTTCGATCGGATGAGAAATCTAGTGATCTCTTTAAACGACCCTGATTTTACCACTGCCCTCAGAGTGTCTGAATCGATCAATAAAGAACTGGGAGCCAAAATTGCATATCCGGCAGATGCTGGCACAGTGCGGCTTAAGGTTCCTGATGCCTACACAAACAACCTCGTTGGGCTTGTGGCGAAGCTGGAGCAATTGAGAGTTCAACCAGATGCCAAAGCCAAAATTATCCTAGATGAGCGTACGGGAACAGTAGTTATGGGTGAAAACGTCAGGATATCGTCTGTGGCGATTGCCCATGGCAACCTAAGTGTACAGATCAAGGAGACAAAGCAAGTAAGCCAGCCTCCTCCCTTTTCCCAGGGGCAAACTGTGGTGACTAACAACACTGAAGTGAATGTGGCTGAGGAAGGCAAGAAACTGATCCTGATGCCAGAGGGAGCCACGCTGGGCGAGGTAGTGAGAGCGCTAAATGCCATAGGTGTAACACCCAGGGATTTAATCGAAGTTTTTCAGGCCATCAAGGCCGCTGGTGCACTACAGGCGGACTTGGAGATCATGTAATAGTTGGCTTAGTGATCATCACTATACTGGAACAGAAGGAGTTCATATGCATACCTCAAAAGTGGGAATTAGAAATTCACTTCAGACCCTCAACCTACAACAGCGGAGGGAAAAATTAAAAAAGGCTTGCAAGGATTTTGAGGCCGTTTTCACCTATCAGATGCTGAAGAGCATGAGAAGGACGGTCCAAAAATGTGATCTTTTTCATGGAGGTCAGGGCGAAGAGATATATCAGTCCCTTATGGACATGGAACTGTCCAAGGAGATGGCCGACTTGGGCCCCGGCAGCCTCAGCCGCATGCTCTATGACCAATTCAAGGATCAATTGCCAGTCATATCGGGCGCCCTTAATCGGGAAAACGGGAAGGATTAGGGAGAGATGTACTAAAACAGTAACTGGGTATTGGAACTGTGAAGGGAAAAAGTCGTTTGGGTCTAAATTTCAGGTTTGGTTTCCATTTGTCGATGATTTAGGAGGATATGAAATTGCATGATTTAAAGAATGCATACGAGAGCGAAGCCAAGTTGCTGGAAGAATTATGCACCTGTCTGGCGCAGGAGCGAGAGTGCCTTGTTGAGGGACAAATCGGAAAACTGTGGGCTCTCAGGGAAAAGAAAGAAAAGATCTGCGAGCAATTGGAAACTCAGGAGAGAATCATTCGGGAACAAATAGAAGGGAGTGCTGGAGGAAAAGAAAGAAGCAGGCCTCGATGGCTAGTTTCCTATAGAAAAAGGGTCAGGCACTTGAAGCTTCAGGCTGTTTCCCTCAGTTCAGAAAACATGAAGATAGTTCAGGATGTACTCGGTTTTATTGATGGTTTGATTGGCGCCATAGCCACTCCAGGAGAGCAGACCGACAGGTATGGAAGGAAGTCGAATATGATCTCTTACCCCAGAATTATATTTAGAGAGGCATGATATGAGTGGGATAGGTCTGTTACTCAGTACAGCTAAGGACGCACTTTTGGCCCAACAGCTTGCCCTTGACGTTGTAAGCCACAATATTGCCAACGTTAACACCCCGGGCTACTCGAGGCAAACCCCGCAACTTACTACCAGGCAGCCGGCCCCTTATGCCGGAATGATGCTGGGAAGGGGCGTAAATGTAGAAGAGGTAATGCGCAACACTGACGCCTTCATTGAAACTAGGTTGCAGGAGCGGAAAACAGACCTCAGCTCACTCAAGGAGAAAGAGGTCTATATGAGCGCTCTGGAAGCCATCTTCAATGAAAGTTCAGAAAGAAGCTTGAGCACTACACTTACGGAGTTTTGGAACGCATGGCATGACGTGGCCAATAATCCTTCGGGCAGTTCGGAGAGGGGAATTGTATATGAAAGGGGTGCTCTGCTGTGCCAGGCCATGAACAGTGCGCATACCGACTTAAGTCAACTCACCAGCCAGCTTAATCTTTCTATTCAGACTGCGGTGGGCAAGGTAAATGAGCTTACTGAAAAGATAGCAGATTTGAACCAGCAGATTCTATCAGGAAGGATTAATGGCAACCCAAATGACCTGTTAGACAAAAGAAATCAACTGGTGACGGAACTGTCCCAATATATGGACATCAGACATTATGAAAACGATGACGGGAGTCTCACGGTGACCACTGGAAGGGGTTATGTTTTGGTCACTGGCTCTGATAAGTATGATTTAGACTATGATGATGGCAACGTAGAATGGGAGAGTTCTGGGGCAGCTGACAGGGACATTACTGATACTATTTCAGGCGGCAAGCTGGGTGGGTGGCTTGATATCAGGGACGTGGTCATCCCAGGATTTGAAGCAGACTTGAACGAGTTGGCAAAACAGTTAATTTGGCAAGTTAACCGTGTGCACAGCCAGGGGGTCGGGACGGAGGCATTTTCCTCGGTAACCGGGAGCTATGGGGTAACAGATGCTACGGCAGACCTCCAGAGTTCGGGTCTGGACTTTGCTGACAAGATTACCGATGGAAGTTTCAACATATGGGTATATGATTCAGATGGCGATGTAGTAGGTTCTGGCCCCCTGACGATAAATATTGATGCAGATGCTACAACCCTCAATGCTGTTGTCAGCGATATCAACAGCCAGGCTGGAGGTCACATAACAGCAAGCGTTGATTCCAACGGCAGGCTTGAATTGACCGGTGTTGGAGGATACACATTTGCGTTTTCCAATGATACGAGCGGAGTTCTTGCCGCCCTTGGCGTGAATACGTTTTTCGTGGGAAGCAGCCCGGTTGATGGGGATTACGCAAAGTTTATCGAAGTCAATCCTGTGGTGGAGCAAAACAAGGCCTTCATCGCGACAGGCAAGGTTGATACCACGAGTGGAGAGATTTCCGAGGGCGACAACTCCAATGCACTGGACATGACAGACCTGCCCTACTCAGAAATAAGCATGAATAAACATAGCTATGAACGGGGCACAGGCGCCTTATCACCTGAAACCGTTACTACAACCCTTGATGGGTACTTGCATTTTCTGGAGGGAGCTATTGGAATCAAGAGCCAGAGCGTGACTCGCTCTCGGGAATATACAGAGGTCATTGTGGGTCAATTGGAGCAGACTCGAGATAACATTTCAGCAGTTTCCATTGATGAAGAGATGACCAACATAATAAAGTATCAACATGCCTATGCAGCGGCGGCTAAACTCATCTCCACAGGAGATGAAATGTTCAAAACGCTGCTTGAAATCAGATAAGTACTTTGAAAAGCAGTGGGAACAAGAATATGATGCCATGAATATAGCGAGGGATTTATGAGAATCGCCAACAAGACAATATACGATAGTGTCAGAACAAATCTGGATAGGGTGACTGAAGAGATGGTTAAGGCTCACAATGTGGTCAGCAGCGGTAAACGCATCAATAAGCTTTCTGATGACCCCATTGGTCTTGTCAATGTGTTGGACCTACGTTCATCTTTGGCAAATGTCCAGCAGTTGGAAAAAAACATTTCAATTGGCAAATCATGGTTAAGGGCCGGCGAATCGGCCCTGACACAGGTATATGATATCCTTAGCGATACAAAAGCTCTTTGCGTCCAGATGGCCAACTCAAGCCAGGGCGCTTCAGAAAGGGCAAATGCTGCTGTTCAGGTAGACGGTTATCTGAGGCAAATTATTGCCCTTGCGAATACTCGTGTGGGAGGAAGATATATTTTCAGCGGAACTAATACATCTACAGCCCCCTTCGAGCTAGATGAAAGTGGTTCAACGCCCCAGGTCAATTACAATGGGAATGATACTCCGTTTTCAATTCGAATAGGTAGGGACTTGAATGTCCAGGTGGGCAGAGATGGAGAGCAAATATTTGGGGATGACAATTTTAATTGGTCGGATTCCGATGCAGGTTCTTCGAACATATTCAAAGGTCTTCTGGATCTAAAGTCTGCCCTTGAGAACAATGATGTAGACCGGATTGAGGAAGCTATGGGCAGATTGGATATTTATATGGACGATATCAACAACATAATCTCAGACACAGGCATTAAGGAAACTCAGCTCGAGGTAAAAGCGGGAATTATTCAGGATTTGGAGCTTAATTATCAGGAACGAAAATCCGAATTGGAGGACGCAGACATTGCCCAGGCTGTGCTGGATCTTACAACGAGGCAGACGGCTTATAAGGCTGCATTGGCTTCGTCGGCCAAGGTCATGCAGTTGAGCTTGGTGGACTATATATAGATCTGTCCATTGCGCCAAGGAAAAGAACCTCTGAGTGGGCCTGGGAAAAGGTCTTGATATTCCGATAATCTAGAGTGAGGAACCATGGAGGGTACCTATGTTGGTGTTAACCAGGAAGGTGGATGAAAGCATTACCATCGGGAGTAATGTAACAGTCACGGTACTTGAAATCAGGGGAAACCAGGTGAGGCTGGGTATTGATGCACCTCGGGAGACTTCTGTACACAGAACTGAAGTTTACAATGCTATTGTACAGGAGAATATCAAAGCGGCGGAGAGTGTGGGAGGTTTGGATACCCTTCCAGGTGAACTTGATGGATTAAAAAGGTAGGGGGTAGAAACGATATGCACAGCCCATCAAACTCAGAACCCCGGGAAATGGATCAACCCTCAGAAATGGTGGGCATCCAAACCACTCGTTTCGGTGAAGTATTCATAGACACCGGGCGTATTATCCATTTCCCCGAGGGTATCCTGGGTTTTCCCCAAGAGAAGAACTTTGTGGTCTTGGAACACAAACCTGGTTCACCTTTTTGGTGGCTACAGTCCACAACAACCCCTGATCTGGCCTTCGTCATGATGAGTCCATTTCTGGTAAAAGAAGACTACCTTGATGCCCTACCAGCCTCAGAGAAAAGATTGCTAGAGGGGGAGAATGCAGCCAACTATGTCCTTTTTGTATTCGTAACTATCCCCAAAGGCCAGGTTGAAAAAATGACGGTCAACCTCCTGGGTCCTATTCTGATTGACGCCAAAGAGAAGATTGGAAGACAATTGGTCCTGGCAAATTCCACTTATAGCACGCGCTACCCCGTTCTAAGTGAAACAGGCTGATCCCATTGGGCGCAGCCGGTTCAAGTCTTGGGAATTCTTTCCTGTATACCGACATTTTCTTCACGGTGCTTCCCTCTCTTATACGGTTTGGTCCAGTATTATACCCGAACCTGCACCAGCGAAAAGGACCGTCATTGTTCTGCCCACAGCGGGGGCAAAAGGAGATAGGGAGATCTTGAGATGTCTTCGGCACTTTACCTCAATAGCAAGTATGGGGAAATGTCAGGTGATGACAAGGGATTAAAAGTGATAAAAAATAGTTGCTAATTGACAGAAAATATGTTAAAAGTTTGGCGCTTTGGTATATGTGGACAAATTTTTGACTAATTTGGAAATAGTGTTAACACCAAACGATGCACACCTTTTAAATTAATCTTTTCCGAGGGCTTTGGGTTATGGCAAGAGAAAAAGTGTTGGTTGTGGATGATGAATCCAAGATTAGAGACCACTTTTCAGAATTTTTGGGAAAAGAAGGCTTTGAGGTAGATGGGGCAGAAAATGGCCAAGTAGCCATAAAGAAAATAAATCAGGGATTCTATGATGTGGTCTTAATCGACCTAAACATGCCAAAGGTGGATGGAATGACTGTTCTGAGGCACCTTGTGGAAAATGAGCCCGAAAGTATCGGAATAATCCTTACGGGTTATGCAAGCATACGCAATGCCGTCGAGGCAATGAAGGCCGGAGCCTTTGATTACCTGGCAAAGCCTGTGAAAATGGAAGAAGTCCTCATGATTATCAGGCGCGCATTAGAATTCAGGGACCTCAGAAGGGAGAATTATGCACTCAAAAGACAGCTCAAGAAGAAATACAAGTTCCAGAATTTCATTGGCGACAGTCCCGCAATGAACAAGGTGTTTCGAACTATTGAGAAAGTGGCCGACACAGACAGTACCATCCTTATTTTAGGTGAGTCAGGTACTGGCAAGGAACTGGTGGCCCGAGCTATTCACTACCACAGCGCTAGAAAAGACAAGCCTTTGATTCCTGTTAACTGCGGGGCTATACCCGAGGAATTGTTGGAAAGTGAGCTTTTTGGTCATGAAAAAGGAGCATTTACAAATGCGATAAGGACAAGAATAGGCCGATTTGAGATGGCTCACGGAGGCACAATTTTTCTGGACGAAATTGCTGAAATGAGCCCCCATTTACAGGTGAAGCTTCTAAGAGTATTGCAGGAACAGGAATTTGAACGCCTCGGAGGAACCAGGACCATAAAATGTGACGTGCGCATAATAGCGGCGACTAACAAGAACCTGGAGCGAGCTGTTTCCGACGGAAAGTTTAGAGAAGACCTCTATTATAGGCTTAGAGTGATACCCATCCAACTTCCTCCTTTGAGAGACCGCAAGAGTGACATACCTTTACTGGTTAATCATTTCCTGGAGCAGATGAACAAGGCCAAGAAGAAAAAGATACGAGGGATGGAAAAGGAAGTCCTAAGGGCGCTGGAAGAGTACGACTGGCCAGGGAATGTGAGGGAACTCGAAAATGTTATTGAGAGGATGGTCATTCTTACCGATGGCGACTACATTACGATGGATGACCTGCCCGAGAAAATCGCTGCTGGCCATAAAAGCATGGAGCACTCGGTAACTGAAATTCCTGAAGAAGGCGTTTCCTTGAGCCAGGCAGTGAATGAATATGAGAAGCAGCTTATAATAAGTGCTCTAGAGAGAACCGGATGGGTAAAGAACAGAGCAGCAAAGCTACTCCGGATGAATCGCACCACTCTCGTAGAAAAAATCAAAAAGCAGGGAATCGAACGGCCCCGATTGGCAAATTGAAATCCACTGACATTTATTTCACCGTTTTTTCTGCTGCACTTTTGGGTCCTAGGCTAGGCCGGAGAATCTTACGGGAAAAACCCTTCAAGTCTGATTTATGCCCAGCCGATAAAATAATCGGAGGGCTAGACTATGACCATAACTACCTATCAGATAAGGAACGTACTGAAGGTATATGGTAACCAGCTGAAAAAACGGGCTAATCTTCTGGATACAAGTATTGAACCTGTCCAACCGTCTTCTGATTTTGTGGATATCTCGGTAGAAGCAAGAAGAAGACAGGTTCTGAGTCAGCTTTCTAACAAAATAATCTCAGACCTGAAAAAGGAACCCCCGGAGAAAGGCACCTATGCCAAAGAAATACAGTATCAAAAATGGCTAGAGCAGGAATAGACAAAAGCACTGAATAGTACATATGGAGGGAGATAACGCTTATGAAAATAGATGAGATATACAGAAACCTGAGTGTTGTTCAGAATTCACCCGGGTCTCAAGGGGTCCAACAGGCAAACCCTGAGAGTTCCCAAGCTCATAACGTGAATAAAAACGCGGATCAGGATGCTAAAGTGGAAATTTCCGATATATCTATTGCTTTTAACAACGTAAAGGAGGCACTGGACAGGGAGAATCCCGAAAGGACTGCCAAGGTTCAAGCCTTGAAAGAAGCTATTACTCAAGGGAACTACAAAGTGGATTCAGGGGCAGTTGCCGATAAGATTCTAAAAGATTCCCTACCTAACCTGGTGGAAGATTGAGAAATCGGTCTGTGTTGGTATACTGATTCACGACACAAGAAAAGCCATCCATATGGGGTGGCTTTTCTTGTAACGAATCGCAGAAGGATTTAAGAAAATTGGAATTTGATATTCACCAGATCCAGCGAAACAAAAAGCTGTTTTTCAACTATAATCGGCTTCGTATGGAGCACGCCTTCGCCCAGGATCCCGAGAAGGCGGCCGTAGCTTTTGATATCATACCTGTTTTGCTCAGCGTCAACGAGGTGGACCTGCCCGGCTATGTTAGTCGTGGTGACATGAGCTGTGGGGTCTACGGAGTGGGTTCGTCATACCGTCTGAAGGACATAATCCAAGAGTATTTTCCTGAGACAAGATTTCGCAAGATTCCATATCAACGCTATCTGGTGAGAAAGCCAGTTGTGGAATCTCTCTTTGTGTTAGGTTCTATAGGGACTGTAGCCCAAACAGATCAATCGGACTTCGACTTTTGGGTTTGCGTAGACGAGTCAAAATGGTCAAAGCGTATCTTAGAGGCTCTTAGAGAAAAGACTTTGCAGATCAGTCACTGGTGTCAGAGTACGTTTAATATGGATGTTCATTTTTTTATACTCGACCTGGAACAGATCCGTCGAAACGACTTCGGAAGAGTTGATGAAGAGAGTTCGGGATCGAGTCAAAAAAACTTTCTCAAAGAAGAATGCTATCGCACCATGTTATTCGTCTGTGGAAAGATTCCTTTCTGGTGGGTTTTGCCGCCCGGACTTGGCCAGGATGCCTATGAGGCTTTTTGGGAGGCCTTTTCTGTTGAGGCTCCATTAGATTTTGTGGATTTTGTGGACTTGGGATATCTGAAGGAAGTGTCAAAGACCGAGTTCTTGGGAAATGCGCTGTGGCAACTAAGTAAAGGCATAAAGGATCCCTTTAAGTCCTTGCTCAAAATGGCCATGATGGAGATGTATTTGTCAAGCAGATTCAAGGGCCCTTTGCTTTGCGATGTCCTGAAAGGTCGAGTCTTGGGAGGAAAGAGGTTTCTAAAAGACCTGGACCCTTACTTGCTTATGGTGGAAAGGGTCTTGGATTTCTATGAAGAAGAACACGATGAAAATGCCGTCCAGCTCTTGAGGAAGGCCTTCTACCTTAAAGCTAATCCCATGCTTACCCGGGCAAGGAGGATCAAAGGAAGAGAGTATAAATATGAGGTTTTCAAGTCCCTTATGAGACAATGGAAATGGAGACTGGACCTGGTCGAAGAGCTTAACCAAATTGAAAACTGGAGCTATAGCAAGCTCTTGCAGTTCTCTAAGGAGATTAATAGATTTTTTTCAAGTACTTACAGGAGGTTGTCCGAAGGCCTTCCCTCTACAGAGAAACAAGCGATAGATGAATATGATCTGACAGTATTGGGCAGAAAACTTTTTGCCCTTTTCTCTCAGAGAAAGAACAAGCTACAGGTGACTCCTTTCCTTACGAGTAAGAGAGTGACATTAGATCGATGCGTATTTCAATATGAGCCAAGGGGACACGGAAAACACAGATGGGTGCTTTATGATGCATCGTGGTACCCAACGGAAAGAAAGAGAAAAAAACACCGCATTTTCTCTGCTGACAGGATTGTGCGAGCAGCTGCTTGGCTGGTAAACAACGGCCTCTACGATTTTCACAGGACCACGGTGGAGATGGTGCCGAATCCCACAGGCGTGACCCTAAATGACCTGATTCATTTGCTTAAGCATATACAGACCTACTTTAGCCCGGCATACTATCATGGTCAGAACGGTAAAGCATTTAATCAGCCGGCCAGAATGGAAAAAATAATGACAATAATCGATATGGAAGAGCTTGATAAGCTGTCAAAGTGGCTTACCATGGATATTATATACCGAAACACGTGGGGTGAGCTGTTTACAGAAGTATATCCCTATAGGGATGGGCTCCAGGTGCTTATTGACTATATAAGAGGGTTAAAAATAAGAGACGAGGGGGAATTGGTGAAGCGTTTTGTTCTACATTTACCTGAATCGACTCGGAAAATGGAAACCTCAGCTCGGATTTATCAGGAGGTATATGAGGCCATAGGGTATGAGGAAGCTGCTGCCGGCCAGTTGTTCATGCTGCAGTACGGTTAGGGCATTATCGCAAAACCTCTTTTTTCCCGCTCTCTTGCAAAACTTGTTGTTGGCTCGATCCATCCGTCAGAAAAATGCTGCCTTGGGTGGCGATGAAATTCCAGGCGCCATTTGGCGGCTTTTTGCAGACTCAATAATGTAATTTATGCGGTGCTTCTGACTAGTCGTAAAAGAAATTCTCAAAATACACGTTATCAACTGGCCTCTTCAGATTTTGGTTGAAGGTTCTCAACAATAGGCTTCTTAGAGCCTCGAAATTTCTGTCCCTTATAATGCCTTCCATACCATCCTGATTTACTGCCAATATAAATTCATTTTTTACCCTGGGTAAAACCTTTTTTATTTCAATCCAATGTTTTCGGTCTTTGTAAGGTACTGCCAATTGCATTCTGAGGTAATGAGAGTTCTGAAGTGTAGAAATAAACGTACACCTCATGGTTCCGCTGAGTGGTTTCGTGAGATCAGATTTTTTAGGTAAAGATATGTGGAGTTCGGCCCTGTAAAAGTAACCAAAAGCCAACAATAGCCCCACAATAAGAGAAATAATTAATACCAGAATTGAATTTGAATGTTCCTTTCTCATTAGACCTCGCTAGCCTGGAATTCATAATAACATATCGACACTGTATATAGTCATGATTAGGAGATTACCAAGCGGAGATGAAAAAATGATTGCATTTTAGTTGGTGATGGTTTATTTAGGTAAAATAAAAGATGTTAAGGAAAGGCGGGATCAATGGTTATTGATTCCAGTATTGCTTTGGTCGCAACAACCCCCATTTCCTGGTTCTCGAGCTGGAGCACTCATCCAGAGGCCAACAGCTTCAGAGAAAGGGAAAAACGGGGTAATGGTATCGTATATGTAGGGATAGAGGCAAACAGGACAAGAAGGATTTATACGGCCACCGGAATTCCTACGGAGTCCCCAACGGCATTGGGGCAAGTTATTGATATCTACGTGTGAAGCTCTCTCCTTTTAAGTGTCTAATAGCTGCCTTTTTCTTAAATATTCCCTTTGAAATCGATAGATCAACTTCTGTAGCAAGTCGCTTTCCTTTTTTTCAACATCTGTAAATTGGAATGCATAATTAAAGAGGCTCTGGTAAATATCCTTCTGGACCCTTTTTACCATGGCCTCCTTTATATATACCACCAATTCTTCATCTCTTGACGGAAACAATACCTTGATGCCTTTGAGATACTCGTCTACTTCCACTACTGGTTTTTTGCGATCCCCCTTTTCCAGGCATACAAGCGCACCTCCCAAACTGATATTGATCACATTTGTATCATATTTCTTGAAGTCTTTCGTGAACACCAACTTGGTGCCCAGGGGAGCTTCTAGACGGAAACTCCTCCTTCTTTGCCTTCGCTCAATGAAATCAGGCAGCCGAACTCTGATGCCGTCTTTGGTAATTTCTCCGCCCTCGGTGCGGAAAACATATGGCAACCTATCTTTTCCTGTAAACTCAAAGCGTAGCCGCCATCCTGTGGTCCCTTCAACAGCCCTTCTAAATCCTCCGGGGTAGTCAACGGTGATGTAGGTCCCAGAATCAGTCTCTTCTAAATCAGTCACTATTGTAAGGCGTTCATAATCTTTACCCAAAAGGAACACCCGAAGAACTGTTTTGTTGTCGATTAACTCACGGAAAAGGTTTATCAGACCCTTGCCATAAACCCTTTCAATATTGTCTATTTGGTCTGACTCTATCCCTGGTGGCATATATGTTATCCCGAGGGTTATTTCTTTCCGTACTTGTATTCCAGAAACTCCTTACCTGTAGTGGGATAAAGGGCACATATGAGGAGATCCTCTTCGGTCTTGGCAAGGTCACCCACTTCGGCCTTCACCTTTTCCAGCTCAGGTTCGAGATAATCACCTGGCCTTCCAGTAATAGGCGTCTCACCTCTCTTATATCCTTTCAAGGCTTTAGCCCGGACCTCTGGATCAATCTCCGTAGGTGTTTGTCCGTAAAGGCCAAAGCAGAGGTCCTTGACCTGGTTTGTTATCATCTTGTATCTGCCGAATAGCACATTGAGTACCGCCTGCACCCCTACTATCTGGGATGTGGGAGTGACCAGTGGAGGTGTGCCCAGGTCTTTGCGGGTTTGGGGAAGCTCCGCATATACTTCATTAATCCTGTCAAGGGCGTTTGCCTCTTTGAGTTGGTTCACAAGGTTTGAGATCATCCCACCGGGTATCTGATGTTTCAATACACCCGTATCTATCACGGAGATTTTAGTGGTATCGCACAAGTTTGCGTATTTAGGCGCGATTGACTCAAGATAATCATCCAGTTTGAGCAACATATCCAGGTCCATCTTGGGATCCCTCGGCGTCCCATCGAGGGTTACCACAAGAGGCTCTATGGC